>CAZOXI010000028.1:0-15059 GCA_964583445.1 uncultured Bacteroidaceae bacterium
CATGCCGAAAAATGAATTCTGATATCCACTATCACACCGAATCTCTATACCTGTCGCCCCATCATCGTCAAGAAAAATACCATTCGGCTGAGCTGTACCCGTTATTTGTTTCACAGTTACATTGTCTATTTTCCCATCAAAATTACTCGTGGGAGTAATAGCGAACGTCTGCGAACCAGTACTTGAAGCAACCAGCGTGCGTGGCAGTTCCCAACCAACGATTGTCGTGTCGCCAAGATGTACACTACCAATGGATACATTAACTGACCCTGCTGACCGGTCATTCACATCAAAATCTATCTGGTATGTCTCTCCGTCCGTCACGGAAATGGATTGTGAAAGTGGATCCGTGTTCCCCGTGTTGTGGCGTGCCTGCCCACTCTCATATGTCCATCCTGTTGACGTCCAGTTTGACAAATCCGATGAAAACTCTCCATCGGTGACAAGCTCACTCCCAAGTGGTGCTGTGGACTGTAGCGACTGTGTGCGGAAGACTGTATCCCCGGAGTCTGTTGGATTTACCGTTATGGTTCGGAATTCCGGCTCCCCATCCGTATGCAAACTCCCAAGCTGTGCGTTGGCGTCGGTGAGGTTGTTGTAGTCAGTTGTCCCCATGTGGTAGTAGTCTGCATCACCACCCACCCCGCTCAGTGAGTCATGGTCGAAATCAGAACTCTCATACGTTGTGTCAGTGTAGTTGTCAGAATGGATGTTGTCCTCCTGTGAGGTCGTCCAGTCGATGTGTTCGTTTGCTACAAAGTCACTGAACCCATCATGCTCCGCTCCGCCTGACACGGCGTAGCCCGCTTCTGAATGGTCTCCCCAGTCGTATGCCGTGTCCCAGTTTGAGTAGTCTTTGAATTCAAAATCGTTTGACGTGTCGTTCCAAACCACCACACGGTCTGCATCGGGGTCGGTCAAGTTGGTTAGTTCGGTTAGGACTGCGTTGTATGCCTGTACGTCTGTGCCTATTGCAACGCCTAATTCCGTACGGGCTGTGGATGCGTTGTCGAGGTCGGAGAGGTTTGAGCTTTCGTTGAGGTATGTGGCGTCATGGTCGTGTCCACTTGATGCGCCCCCGATATCCGAAAGAATCTCTGCGCCTGTTCGGTAATCAACGTTATTGGAAGCGTCAAGTACCAGAAACTTATCTGTGTCTGTGCCTGCGTTGCCAAGGCTTGTCAATGCTAAATTCTTTTGTGTTACAACGCCGTCCTCTTCAACCTTGAATAAATCCTCTGCTCCACCAAGATGGGACACAAGAAAATAGTCGTTTTGTGTGCCGTTGCTGTAATTTAAATCTATTACAACAGGGTCAGCCTGTGTCTCGATATAAATATCGTTTACTGTTGTTATCTTCATCTGCGATGACGTCGGTGTGTCTGTGATGCTTTGCAGGCTTATTGTATCAACACCGCCTATATCGTTGTCGTTATGGAATGTGTTATTCGAAAATGACACTATCCCTGCGTTGCTTATTGATATGCCTTCGCTGTCACCGTCATTTGAGAGATATCCGCCTTCAAGAGCAATGTTATTGCCTTCCATTTGGAGATTACTCTCCATGTGCAGTATATTATCTACTGTTATACCTTCACCAACTATGCATTCCTCTATCTGATCAACACGTAAAAGCTGTAGTGAAAGTGGATCCGGAATAACAGGATCTGACAATTTCTCCAGGTCTCCCTTTAAAGCCAGATCAGGCTTACCGGTTATATCGGACCAGGACGTAGAACCATCTTTATCAGGGTCCTCTCTGTATAGGCTCATGCCCCTTTTAGCCATTAAATATCCTGTCAAAGTTATCTTTGTATTCAGGAGACTGGCCTTCATCTTTTCGTGAACGGGTATAACTTGCAGGCAGGTTCTTAAACCATGGGTGTGCGTCAAGCCATTTAAAGAAATCCTCATCTGTTGCTTCAGGGCCAAATACTTCAGGATGTGCGTTTATAACCGGAAGAGGAATATATGCTATGCTCCGCGCATCTGCATCAAAGAGGCGTGACATTTTACGCTGTTCTTTTTTTTCGTTTTTATTAGCTTTTATCGCTTTTCCGATATTAGCCTTATATTCAAAATGAAACTGCCCAGTTTTTTCATCGCAATACACTTCGTTTTTCGTTCCATTCCTGGAAGTGTAATTATATAGTTTTTTAAATGCCATACAAATCTTTCCTTTAAACCGGATGTGGGACGGGACCACCCCGCCCCACAATCCGTAGAAGTTCGTTTAATGTGCAAGTGTATATGCTGCTGCCGTTGTCGGAAGTCCCTTTGTAATGGAGTGACTTGCGCATCCTGCAAAGTCAAAAACACCAATAGCAGACGGTGGTTTTGCCTTGAGGGAGAATTCAACAAGCGCTCTCCTTAGGTAACCATCCTTTGTCGTTGGCAGGTTACTGGTGAAAAAGTCTCTGTACACAAGGAGTTCGAGATCCTTTGGATTTGCCAGAATCGCAAAGTCTGTTATCATTGTGTCATCGCCTTCACCATCATATGCGTACGATCCGCTATCCGGATAGGTAGAGAATGTCATCATAGGCGTGAACCTGACTGTTCCGAAGTCAGTAAGGATAACCTCAACGAGATTATCGAGTTCACGAACCTCTACAGTCTGACGTTCAACATTGGAAACATCCCATGTCTCAGAAATATGTTCCTTATTATCAGGACCGCACCAGCAATGGTTCGGTCTGCCACCGATTGACCAAATTTTTTGAAGTGTCTCTTTGAACTCAGTAAGTCCGTTTCCGGTACTGGCTTCAAATGAGTCTTCTCCAATCTGGACATTCGTAGTGTTGTCTGTGCCATACTGTGCAGTTGTGTCATTAACGTGCATAGTCTGGTCTCCATACAGCCCTACAAGACCAGGTATACCAGCCATAAGACCGGCACCTGAATCGGCTTTCGGCTTACGCTTTTTCACTCTTGTCAAAACAGCGGCTTCAACGCTCTGTTTCAGAACGACCATCTTATTGAACAACTGCCTACTCAACTCACTGTCAACTCCTGCTTTGTCCGTCTTCTCCTGTGAACCAGAAACAAAGGCAGAATCAGACATAATCATGTTATAGTTATAGCATTCATATCTCGGATTGGTTGAAGCACTATAATCAGAACCCTGTGCTTTTGCCTGAGAGTTTGAAGCGTCACGTGTGTTAAGTTTCTCCTGAAACCACAGGGCTTCAACAGAATTATATTTTGTGTCACGATTTACTGCCTCAAGAAAAGGCACATCGTCACGACCTGTCATCCAGATCGTATCTCCCCAGTACTTTTTATTTCCTACAACAAGTTCAGGGGGTACACTGGTGTCATGTGAATAGCCAAAATCATCAGCCATCTATTTCACCTCCTTTATGAATTTTCATGTCAATTCCTTTAATTTAGTGTTTATTTTGTTCAGTTCTATTCCGACCTCGCCCCGTTTATCACTTGTGACACGGTCATACTCCTTTACAAGAGTATCTCTGCGCCTTTTTAAGCGCTCGACCTTCGACGCATGTCCTTCAGGCGGTTTGTCGGGCCTCACAGGGGGAACCGGAGGTTCATCCCCTTCGTCCGTACCGGAAGACTCTTCTCCAAGGGCCATTTCATTGCAGGCCCTTTTGTACAGGCTTAATACTTCTGTCGGGTCTGAAATCCTATTCCAGAACTCCTCATTTCGCTCTCCTGTCTCAGAGAGTATTGAAGACGAAATGTATTGTCCAACCTTTGCAGACTCTTCTTTGGTTGGAGCATAAAGCCCCGCTTCATCTATGAACGCATCAACTGTCCGGAATGCCTTTTCCATCTTTTTTCTGCGTTCAGAATTGACCTTTTCCATTTCCTGCTGTTTCTCTTTTTGCTTTTCTTCCTTAGCAATTTTCTTCTCAAGATACTCAAGTCTTTTGAGAACCTTATCAGGGATATCTGAATCAGACTCCCCTAAAAGGTCAAACTCATCCTTTTGATTATCCGGAGAATATTCATCGAGAAACTTCTGAATCTGGTCCTCTTCTTCTTTTGCAGCCCTGGCTTCTTCCAGAGCTTTCTCTGCCTGTTTCTTCTTTTCGGCAGCCTCCTGGAAGCGTTTGTTGATGGCCGCATCCGATTGATACTTACGCATTGCATCAGGTAGCGGCGCCCAGACTTCCTCTCCGTCGACCTTACCCTTAAAGAGAATGTTGTCACCCTCTTTCTTCCAGTCAACTCCAAGAGAATCAAGCACAGATTTAACAGCTCCTTCATCAGAACCTTCACCTGAAACCTCTTGCTCTTGCTCTTGCTCGGCTTCAGGTTCAGGCTGTTCCGGTTTACTGTCTTCTGCCATGATCTCCTCAAAAGACTCTTCCTGGACATCATCTTCCGTTACGTCACCCTCGTCAGTTTCGTTCATGGAGTCAGATTGTTCTTCAGGTTCAGAATCGTCCACGGGTATGAACTTTTCCGCTTCCTTAGAACCTTTCTCACTCCGTAGAACTTCATACTGATGTCTTGGGATTTCTACTTTTTCGCTCACACTTTATCCTTTCGGGTAAAAGTAAATAAAATTAAATCATATTCTTGCCGGTAAAACGTTTACCGGTCTTTTCTTTCACATAATTTTCTTCATTTCCAAGCTCCTTAACAATGAATTGAAGTGCATCAAATAACCCTGCATATACCTGATCTACAGCTATTGACTGAAAATCGTCAGGGTCACATATCTTTAAATCTATTATTGCATTATTTTGTATTGTCCTGAATATAACGCATATCACATTATATATTTCTGTGCCTTCAAACGAACGTATTGACTCACAAATTTCCTCAAACCCTCGTTCCCTCATGTACTCAGTAAATTCATTATCCTCACTCATGACTTTGGCGAGAATATCGTAAATCTTTGCTTTTTTGTCTATTGTAGACATATTACTCTCCTATAAGTTCCTGACGTGCCTGTTCTCTACCTGCTTTTTCAGCATTTGCCAGCATCTGCTGTTCTTTCTGCTTTATCTCCTGTGTCTGTTGCTGTTGCATTTGCTGTTTCTTTTGCTCAAATTGCCGTGACATTTTTATAATTTCCTCTGCATCCGGTATATACTTCCCGGAAGCAGGATCTCCGTTAAGCTCAACAATTTTCTTAAGTATTTTGATAGGCGCTTCAAGGAGTTTAGGAGGCAATACAAGGCCCGCCTGTGAAGCATACGATATCGCCTGCTGTACAAGGAAATAGTTTTCTGTCATATTCTTTTTCTGTGCTATCTTGCTGGTTGCAGCCGTATCTGTATCAACTTTTATCCGTGTCTGCCCGGTCATCAATCTTGAACGTGGCATATTAACACCAAGCTCTTTGTATTCGCTGGTTGTCGTATATTGTACAATCATACACAAACCCTTGTATGCAAACGGTTCATAAAAGGAATCATTAAACCGCATTATAAAGTAATTCTTTATACGGTTTGACGAATTCTGCATCAAAGCTAACCCTGTAGCGCTGTCAGGCTGACTTGGGTCCTCTATCCCCATATTAAAAGAGGTATTACCATATGTTTTCTGCCTATCCATTTTATTGAGTTCAAGATCACGAATTCCGGAAACTGTTGTATCACTATGTGGAAACTCCCGTGCAGATTTGCTGGGATCATCATTCGTCCAGATTATAGCTCCCTGTTCTCTGTTTGCAAGTTTATTGGCATCAATACCACTTCCTCTTCGTATCGCAAATATAGAATGCAGGTCCTGTTCTGCTGATCTCCTGATCGCATTACGTAAGCAATTCTCCTCCTGTTGAAGCTCTTTTGAAAGCAATATAAGCGAATCACCCACTATCTCCCCTTCTTTCGGAGAGGCATATCCAACCTGATACGGTATCATTGGCTGACCGTCAAGATATCTGTATATGTTCTTATCAGGATGCTTTATAGGCCCAAGGAAAAAATACTCAAACGTCTTATCGGTTATAAATCGCACAAACTCCTGTCTGTACCCGTCACGGTCAAGGCTTATCCATCCCCAGAATTCACGAAGTTCGTATGTTTTATTGGCATCTGCCTTTGAAACTGCTGTGTCTTCATCAACATTGCTTTCACCACCAGGATTATCTTTTAAGAATTCCTTTACTGTTTTCTCATCAAATCCATGTGTTTCCACCATCTCAAACAGCTGACCTGCTGTTTTCTCAAGCTCTATCTCCATTACCCACCGTACATCCGTCCAGGAAGTAGCGTTTGTATCCCAGATCAATCTCTCATGGTTTATATACTCTCGTTTCGGTCTGTTCTCAACGATCCTTTCGCCAACCTGAACAATTACATCTTCAACTGACATATCCTCCTGTATTACCTGCTGTTCCTCATATACCGGTTCTGTTTTCCGAATCCATGACCATTTACCGATAGCCCCTCCCAGTTTAACAAGCTGTAATGTTACATCATCAGGAAATCTAGACCGGCTTTCATATTGTGAGTCATCAACCTTGTCATTGTAAAGCTTTTTATGTGCTTCAGCAATAAGCCCAACTTCTTCCGGCGCTCCATTTCGTTTAGGCTTTATATCAACTATATCTTCAGTAGAAGAGTATACCTGTGCTATTGAACGCTGTATTTCTGCTGTGTCATTGCGTGTAGTCGGATAATAAATAGAATCATCCGGAACATCTTCGTTCTCATACTCCCGCTCCCATATTCTTTCAGCATTATCATACACGGTTTTTCTATCTTCCAGTGCGTCTGTGCCTTCACTGTAATACTTATTGAGCGTGTTGGTAACATATTCTTTATCGAATTTTTTAACTTCTGACATAAAACAATCTTAAATATACACTAACGGACCTCTGTGATTTTTATTCCTTCCGGGTTGCAAATTCTTATATTCCTCTTCCTCCACCTCATACCACCGTTTCTCTTCCGTGTTACTGTAAGAACTGGTATTATCTCTTCCAACGGGGTCTACAGCAATAAGCTGTGAAAGACAGTCTATCATGTCATCATGTTTGCCATGCGGAAACCTTTTCAGCTCTGTGCGTATAACATCAACTATATCTACAATACGTCCATTGTGATCAGTATATTCCAGAATCTCAGGAACAAAAAACCTCCTGTTTTCAATTCTCGGCATTAAAGCGCTTTCAATCCTGTCATTTTTTGAGCCGTATCTATTCGGTATAAACTCATTAAGGGCGAAGAACAGTTTGTCTCTGTTCATTTTGTTTGTTATTGCCTGTGTATCCGCCTGCATACCAACACGTTCATACCATACCTCTTCAATGTTGTATTTCCGTACAAGCTCAAATACCTTATCAATCCTGTCAGTCATCTGGATAAGAACGTCATATACTCCATCTGCAAGATATTCTTTCCCCATAAAATCTCTGCCTATAACAGCCATAGCCGTATTATCTCTATCATGGCCCCGTTTCTCTTTTCCGCTTCCGGCCGGGTCAACCAGGAGTATATAATTCCACTCATCGCTTCTATCTTTATAATACGAAAGGCCTGTTTTGAATTTTCTCTGGCCCCGTGGAACAGGATCAAGTTCATACTGGCATGCAAAAATATAGGGAGACATTCTTTTGCGTAGAGTTCGTATCTGCCCCATAGAGTGAGCACGAGGTACTTTTTTTCCTTTATCCTTAAGATACCATGGATGTTTTGAAATTTTATATTCACCTGACTCCTCAAGATCCCCATACGCATCACCGTCATCATATCGTGTGCCTATAAACCGTATAGCCGTTGTTTCCTCCCTTTCAATAGCAATGTTTTTACCGAGGGCATAGGAGAGACGTATTTTCTTCTTTGTCTTCTCTATCCTATCCTCTGTCCTCACTGACTCCTCTGTTACGGCATCATCATACACCAGATACTCAACATGAAACTTTGTAGGCATAGAGCCATCTGTAAGGCCACATGCTTTTACAGTAGGTTCTTTTCGGTTTGTCTTACGCTTCACGGTTATACCATCATCAAGACTCCATTTGTTATGGTTCTTCTGGCTTTGCGGATCTTTATATAATACTTCAGGAAATATATTCTGCAGCCATTCATTTCGCTCAAGTTCTATTTTTATTTCAAGCAGGAAGTCTTTTGCTCCGGGGTTTGTATCAGAAAATATGAGATGTGACTTTTCGGGGAATTTTAATATGTGCTGTATAACCTTCCCTTTTGTTAATATTGTCGACTTAAATCCCTCCCTGAACCACAAAAAGAGCCAATCTCTCAGCCCTCCTTTATTAAATTCAATATCATCAACCTCCTGACAGCGTGCATACGCATACGGAACATCAACGACCGGCATATTACAGCCATACCTCAGAAGGTAATACGTGTCCCATAAGCAAAAATACCTGTACTGCTGTATACGTTCTTTTTCCGGAAGATCCTCAATATTACTATTGAGATTATCATAGTAGTTTTTGTACGAGTAATCGTTTAACTCGTCAAACTCTGTATGATCTATCCGTACTGTATCAATCATCGTTGGCAACCCTTTCGGCCTCTTCTATCAATTTTTTAGATGTTTCATCTTCTGCACCAGGAGGACCTTCAACAGCATCAACTTCTCTTTCGGTAATATCAATCTTTTTACGGCCAAATTCAGGACTCGTATTCTGAAGATACTTCATTGTCATTCGTGCTCTTTTTTCTCTATCCGCTATCTCCTCTATATCACTGTTTGTTCTCTGCATCATACTGCCGTAATATTCCTCCTGCCATGTATACACCATATCCCGGAAGTTCTCATCCATAGAACACCATTTCTTGAACCGCCTAACTGTTATCCCGGCTTCAGCTGCTGCACCTTTTGAAGAAGCACCTTTCATTATGCTGTCTTTAATACACTCTACAACAATACCGGTAAACTTCGGATCTTCTATCCTGAAATCGCCATACTCATTGTCTTCCTTATCCATATTCTGAATGAACCCTCCAAATACTACAAAAACTACGTTATGTTAATATTATAACATACAAAAGCCTGTATGTCAAAAAAAAATTATTTTTTCTTGACATACAGCGTTCTATAAGGTATAATAGTATATAGCTAACTTCACACTTTAGAAAGGAAACTATATGCCCGATTGTGAGAAATGTAATCATTGGGACGGAGGGCACTGTGTAACCGGTGACTGTGTTTTTGAGCCTATTAAAACGCAATCAGCGCCGCAGCAGAAACTTAAAAAGTTCCACGTTGAGGACGTGGTGTATGATGATGCTATACCAGATGAAGAAGATGATGACGTGACAGTGGAGGAAGCAAAAAAGTCATGTCAGTATGTCAAGCCCAGCGGAGAAAAATGTTCACGAAAAGCCCAGGAAAACTCAATTTACTGCTGGCAGCATCCGTAAAAACTTAGGGAGGGGGAAAGAGCTGGAAGCCTTTCTCTCTCCCATTTTTAATTTTTAATAAGGAATACCCATGAGCGAAATGCTTACACTCCTTTTTAGACTACACAACGAGTATATGCTTTCAGATGACAAGCAGGCCTTTATAGGCACTCTTGATGACAGGGAGCTGAAAGAGCTGTTTATCAATGACCATAAACGGCGGATCAGCATAATTGAATCCATTAAAGAAGCGGAAGAGAAACGGGAACAGGCGATAACCGAGGGGAAACTCCTGGCAAGTGGTAAAACAGACGATAACTATGCAGAAACTACAGATACAAGCCTTTCAGTGTCTATAATAGTAAAAAACGAAGAAGAAACTATTGAAAAAACAATATTCTCTACATACCCTGTTGCTGATGAGATTGTTGTTGTTGACACCGGGAGCAAAGACGATACACCTGATGTTATCAGAGATATGCCTGACAAAGAGGGTAAAATAAAAGTAATAGAAAAGACGTTTGAACCATGGAGCTTTGCTGATGCACGTAACTTTGCTATATCAAAATGCTTATGTGATTTTATACTGTTTCTTGATGCCGACGAAATACTCCGTACAGACAACGAATGGTTTGTGAATGAACTTGAAGGAACAAAAGACGATATTGTTATAAGCGCGCACGTGATTATATATAGTGAATTATCACACATGGAAATACACGGTTTTCCTGCGGTATGTATGAACCAGGCCCGTATATTCCCCAATAGAGAAGATATTTCATGGGTACATGATCTGCACAATGAACCACGGCTCCCCGAAGGAACACACATCACACCTGCACCTTCTGTGAAAATTCACCATGTTGATGACAAAAAGAAGAACAAACAGCGCTATAAACGCAATAAACGGTATATTAAACAGTATGAGGAGAAAGATCCTTCATTCAGGAAATATCATATGCTTCTTAAGCTATACGCCCAGAATGAAGAGCATAAAAAAGCTGTTGAGGCAGGCTTGGACGCATTTAAGTTGTTTAAAGAGTTAAGTTTCGAAGATAAAGTGCGCAGGAACAACGTTCTTCTTAATATAGTAAAAGAGCAGTTTGCGCTTGGGGTATTTGACGAATCAATGGAGTATCTGCGTGAGCATGACGAAATAACCGGGGGAACTTCTGCGGACTGTCAGTTCTACAAACATATTGCGTTTGAAAAGAACGAACAGTATGGATACGCACATAACTGCCTGGAACGATGGAACGATCTTGCCTCCCACCAGGACAACCAGCCTATTATGGTGTTTGAAACACTACGACATACATGTGAAGCGCTAACAAAGCTTGATTTATACAATTACTGGGAAAACAACAAATGAAACTTGCAATACTAACAACATACTATGAACGTCCCGACAAATTGAAACAAATGATTGAAAGTGTTAGAAAAGCTCAAAATGAGTCAATTAAGATAATTCATATAATACTTGATGATTGCTCCGTTGAAAACGATATACGTAAATTAGACATAGTAAACGAATACTACAAAAACTACAAAATATACGCTTATAGGCAAAACAAAAACCTTGGGCGTGAGAAATACTGGAAGACATACCGGAACCTGCTTAGAATTGCCAAAAGCAAACAGGATGAGTTTGATTATGTTATGCTTATACCTGATGACTTTATTATTTCAAGGGATTTCTTCAGTATTATTTTCGGTATGTATAGAGAAGGGAATATCCTTACCTATTATAATGATCAGCGCAGTGTAGAGAGAATGGGCGGGC
Organism: uncultured Bacteroidaceae bacterium; assembly: GCA_964583445.1. Lineage (GTDB taxonomy): Bacteria > Bacteroidota > Bacteroidia > Bacteroidales > M55B112. Next base: position 11,077 of record CAZOXI010000028.1, read on the forward strand.
TTTGTCATTCAATGACTGAAAGCGCTGCATTTTTCCATAAAAAGGTGTTACAAAACGCAGAGTGGAAATTCCCCCGTGCAATTGCCTCTAAAACGGGAAGCAGAGCATGGGATTACATGAGTTATTATATTCTGGATAAAAACCCGTATATGCAGGTAGAACGCCTTAACTGTTCTCTTGCACAGCATAAAGGCAATATCGAATCAAAAATGAACCCGCAGGAACGTGGAATGAACCCTCTTGTTGAACATAGATATATAGATACTATTGATAAGTCAAGTGTTGGTATCATGCCAAGGTATAAAAAAGAATGGCCTGAAGATCATCCACGATATTTGCTTCATGTGTATAAGGCTATAGGTAACAGCTGTATACGGGTTCCGTTATTCCTGCAGATGAATAGGTTTAAAGGGCCTACAGATGTATATTTTGTGTCAAATGGTATATTACAAGGGTCACCATTGTATGACGAAATAGCTGAGTTTCTGGGGGTTAATACATTTTCATTAAAAGATACTATACCGACAGAGGAGTACCAGGGACAGGTTGTGTCACGATGGAGTGAGCCTATCCCCGGAATAGCATCTATAGGGGGGCCGCAGGTATCAGCAGGAAATGAGTTTTCCTATGAATTCTCCACTGCACGTAAGATTAACGCCGGATATGCGTACAAACAGCCTGCATGGACACGTGAGGTTTTGCCCCTGGAATGGGAAAAAATACGGGGAAGCAGCTTTATGCACAAACGTGGGGATTATGTTGTATTGTGCAACGGAGGACTTCGGACAGGGAAATGGCAGCATAAAGAATATAAGCGGTGGTGTGAGGTTGTTCGTTTGCTTAAAATAAAAGGTATACATACTATATACTCGGTTGGAGTGGAGCATGAGTATATATATGGCACTAAACCGTTTATAGGTGAGAAACTCGTTAATACATACGATCTCATCAGTCAGGCGTCTGTATTTGCCGGGAACTGTTCAGGACTAACACATTTTGCATCACTGTGTGGTGTGCCTACTGTGGCTGTTCTTACGTTCACCAGTGAGAAGAAAAACTGGGACCCTGACACAATTGACCGTACATGTGAGGTAATAACACCTGGATGCTCTCATTATCCGTGCCAAAGACCGGATGACTGGGGAATAAATAAACGATTCTGGGAATGTAATAAAGATTGCCAGTTTATGTCACCTGAATACATTGCAGATACTATAGAGAGGAAATACAATGAACACCGTTAATATGCTTGAAGAAGAATGGGATAACCTTATAATACTTGATGCGTGTAGATATGACGCATTTAAAAACGTTAATTATATACCGGGTGATTTACAAATGAAACTGTCTCCGGGAGGGCAGACGTTTGACTGGTTTACAGAAACATTTGAGCCAAAAATGTATGATGATATTGTGTATTATTCGGTAAACCCATGGATACACAAAAATCTCCTTAAAGACCTGTATGAAGGAGTAGGATTTCACAAACTGTTTACGTTTTGTTCTCCTGCACGGGATAAAGACGGGAATAGAGTACCATATACGAAAATTACACCTGAAGATTTTGTTAAAGATATACTTAAAACGTATGACTGGTATAGTGATAAAAGAAAAATACTGCATTTTATGGACCCTCACTTCCCGTGGTATGTCGGAGATGAACGGATGACTAATATGGGAATAGGGGCAATTGCTGGTAAGTTTTATAGCGGTGAGGTTACACTGGGTGATATTTTCCAGGCATACCGGGATAATATTAAATATGTACTTGAAGGAGTCGAAATATTCCTTTCTGCTGCGGAAGGGCATACTGTTATAACATCTGACCACGGTAACTTATTTAATGATGATATCGGCTGCGGTGAAATAAAAGGCTGGGGGCATGGTAAAAAAACATTCACCCCGGAAGGGGAAATAGTTGTGAAAACCAAAGAAATGCACACCTGTAAAACAATACGAAAAATTCCATGGCTTGATGTGTATGACTCAGAAAAAGATATTAAACTTCAGTTGGAGGCTCTTGGGTATGCGTAACATAACACTTGGATGCGGTGAAAAGATAAAACAAGGATGGACGAATATAGATGTTCGTGATCTTCCGGGGGTTGATATTGTGCATGATCTTGAAGAACCACTTCCGTTTGATGACGAAACAGTAGATACAATCCTGGCAGAAGATGTACTTGAGCATATGTCATGGAGGGTAACAGATGATGTGTTTGCCGACTGGGTGCGTGTATTACGCCCCGGAGGGAAGATATGCCTTATCGTGCCCAATATTGATGCTCATATATATATGTATCATAACGGAGGGGATCTGCGGGGTATGATGGGGATTGAGATGCTCCGGTGTCTTATCTTCGGCAAACAGGATTACCCGGAGAATTCACATTATACAACTTTTAACCCTCAGTCTGTCCAGAAGCTGTTTATTGATAACGGGTTGTCGTGTGAGGTTATGCTGTCTAAAAAAGGTATTATTGCTGATGGAGTTAAAAAATGATTGCCGCACAATGTCCGTATTGCGGGGAAACTATTGAAGCTGAGGATATAAAAAAGCTCCAGGAACACTTTGATAGCTGTAAAAGCAGTTCGTCGAGAAGCAAATACGGTAATATACGCGCTGAGTATAACGGTATGGCGTTTGACTCCAAGGTCGAACGTGATTACTGTGTATACCTTGATATCATCAAGGAAGCGGGAGAGGTTGAATATTACCTCAGGCAAACACGCTTTGATCTTCCGGGAAGAACCGTTTATAGATGCGATTACACGGTGTTCTGTGCAGATGGACATGTTGAGTATGTAGATGTGAAGGGACGCCTGACTGATACATTTAAGTTAAAAAAACGACAGGTTGAGGAGTTGTATCCTGTTGAAATTAAAATTGTTAAGCGCAAAGATTTTTCTGTTTAGAAAGTGAGAATGTTTGTATATTTAGACCCTGCAAAAAGCCTAGCTAGAAAGCGAGTTCAACGAAGATATTGGCGATTTGGCAGCTGAACTTGCCTATACACGCCGGTTATTGGCGGAAATAGAGCAAGAAAATGATGCTTTTCAAAAGTTATTACCATTTAAGCAGCCTTTTCCACATACTGCAAAAAAATGAAGCAATACAGGTTGCAACTTTGGCTTTGAAAATAGCAGAGATGGTTTCTTTTGGAGATTGTGAAAGCGAGGATAAGTGATGAGCGAAAAGAAGATAGCACGGGTATTTGTAAAAAAGACTTCCTTTACCCCTGAAGACAAGGATGTCTATATAGGTGGCCCGACAATATTTGTTGACAAAAATCAGTATGACGAGATTCATATTTCGTGCACCTTCACATGGGATAAAGAGAGAGCACAAGCCATAGCATACAAATGGGACGAATACGGGACAGTGAAAATAGGCGGTCCTGCGTTTGATGACCCCGGCGGTGAGTTTACTCCCGGAATGTATGTCAGGAAAGGAATCACTATCACCTCACGGGGTTGCCCAAATAGTTGTTCGTTTTGTTTTGTCCCAAAACGGGAAGGCAAACTCCGAGAGTTAGAAGTCAAACCCGGAAACATAATACAGGATAACAATATACTTGCCTGCTCAAAAAAGCACTTAGAAAAAGTGGGAGAAATGTTAAAGACTCAAAAAAGAATTGAGTTTAAGGGTGGACTTGAGACCAGACTGATAACACCTGAAATTGCTGATTGGCTTAGAAGTTTTAGCATAAAAACCTTGTGGATTGCCTGTGATACACCTAACAGTATAGACAGTGCTAAAAAAGCAATCAGGATATTGCAGGGCGCCGGTTTCACACGGAGACATATCTATTGTTATTGCCTTATAGGCAAAGATATGGAAGAAGAGAAAAACCGATTAGACGAGATACTACAGGCAGGAGCTTTCCCTTTTGCACAGCTATACCGAGACCAAAATAATATAATAGTATATAGCAAGGAATACAAACAGTTTGCAAGGGAGTGGATGCGCCCTGCAATCATAC
>CAZOXI010000029.1:0-14460 GCA_964583445.1 uncultured Bacteroidaceae bacterium
AGCGTACGAATATAGTAATAATAGGTTGAAACAAAAAAAGAAGTTGCGGATAAAATCGAAGTCTATTTAAGTATAAAAGAGGCAACTATGCCGGTCTCTCAGTAAACCTATTCCACTGTCAATTCCACCAGTTCAACACGGTTGGCACTTACCTGTATCACCTTCATGATGAAGTTGTCAATCCGGATGGTTTCATTCAGGGCAGGAATGTTCTTCAGGTGGTAAATAATGAAGCCCGCGAGGGTATCGTATTCTTCCGATTCCGGTAGTTGCAGCTGGAAGGTATTGTTGAGGTAATTGATCTCATGCCGGCCGGAGAGCCTGTAGGTATTTTCGTTGATTTGCTGGTTCACCAGCTCAACTGTGTCATGTTCATCTTCGATCTCCCCGAAGATCTCTTCGATCACATCCTCAGTAGTGATCAGACCTGAAGTCCCGCCAAATTCATCCAGAACCAGGGCGATGCCTTTTTGGTCCTTGATGAATGATTTGAGGATCCTGTTGACCGGGAGGGTTTCGGGAACCACGGGAAGTGTTTTCAGGTAATTGCCAATGTGCTCGGGGTTCTGGAACATGTCTTTCGAATTCACATACCCGATGACATTGTCTATATGCTCCCTGTAAATGAGAATGCGGCTCAGCCCGGTTTCTATGAATGTATCCACCAGTTGCTGGACCGGGCTTTCGATTTCCATGGCTACAATCTCTGTGCGTGGGATCATACAGTCACGTACCTTGAGGTCAGAGAGTTCCATGGCATTCTTAAAGATCTTCAGGTCCTGTGTAACCGATTCGTTTTCTTCTTCCTGCGGATGGCTTTCGGTAACAAGGTGGCTCAGGTCCACTTTCCCGAAAACGGTTGGCCCTCCCATGTCCTCCATCCTTACTTTCAGAACATGACGCATGGTGAAATGCGAGATGCCAATGGAGAGCAGCGAGATCGGGTAAAGCAAAATATAGAATAGCATGACAGGAAGTGAGAAGACACGCAGGGCGCCATTGGGATTGATCCTGAACAATGCTTTTGGCAGGAATTCAGCAGTCAGCAGAATCACCAGGGTGGAAATGATCGTCTGCACCAGCAGTACAAGTGCTTCTGAATGTGTATTCAGTAAGTTGGTCACCGGTGCTTCCAGGACCCTGGCAAACGCGATTCCATAGATTACAAGTGCAATATTGTTCCCTACAAGCATGGTGGCAATATAGCGTGCCGGGTTCCTTGTGAATACGGAAATGATCTTTGAGGCAAAGGCATTATGTTTCTTATCGATCTCGATCCGCAGCTTGTTGGAGGAAAAAAAGGCAATCTCCATTCCGGAAAAGAAAGCCGAGAAGGCCAATGCGATCAGTATAATGATAACGTCCGGCATGCTACTTTCCCGATATGCGGATTTTCCTTCTTCGCAGGTACATGACAAGTGCCAGCAATGCGAATAGAAGGTAATACCAGCTGTCAGCTATCCCGCTATCGATGGTAATGTCTACACCGATAAAAAGAAACAGTCCGCCCATGACGAACCAGATAATTTCAAGAATGACGCCTGCTTTATTCATCTTCTTGGATATTCACTACACCCTTGGATCCGATCAGGGTATATTCGGTTAATGATTGATTTGATTTGAAACCGTTTTGTCCGTAAAATGTTCCGTTCTCGTTAACAATACGTGTATAAGAGTCTGAGTAAATCTCTTCTTTCTCTTCATCCCAGAAGAGTTCCTCTGAATCAAGCCTTTCACCGGTTTTGTGGTTCTCCGCAATTACATTCCCCTTGGCATGCCAGAGTTTTTCGTCGTTATAATAAATAGCGTAGTTGGCATGGATCTCTGACTCGATTTCCATGCTGTCATTGAAAAAATACACTTTCAACCCCTCCGGAAATTCACTATATGGTTTTTCAGCATTGTTGTACTGGTTCAGTTCCTTCGCGAACATTTGCACCTTCACGCGTGCCGAATCGCTGTATATCACTTCGATATCATGTCCTTTGACATTCGGGTAATCACCACTGGTGTTCAGCATATTGATTTTCTCAATATCATTTTCACATCCTGCAAGCAACAGGCTGATCAGCAGCAGTATGGTTAGATGTCCGGTTAATGTCTGCACAAGATTGTCTTTTGTTCTTGTTCCGATGAACCTTTAGCTCGGCGAAGCCAAATATCCATGCCCAATGATGAGGGTTTTATTTTAATAAAAAACTGCCTCCAAAGTTACGGAACCATTTCTGATTTTGAAACGATTCCAACCCTAAAGGCAGCCTTTTCGGTTGCTTTACTCCAAATGATTACCTGGGCCGTACCGTGGTATATTCATTGATACACCCTTTTACAAGGTAGGAATCACCTGCCTCGAGGGTACGGAAAAATATGGTTTCACTGTCAGGGTATTGCGAGGAGTAGTCCCCGATTCTTTTATTTGCATCACTTGCTAAGGATGCATCCACGTTTTTAGCCTGGATGTATTTATCAGTGGCTGCCCAGAACGCAGTCCGCTGTTCAAATTCATCACCCAGGTTGGTCCTGCTTTCAATATACAGGTCACCGAGCAGGATGTATGCTTCTCCCAGGTTGGGATCATTTTTAGTTGCCTCCCTGGCATATTCGATCGCCTGGCATGTATTTCCCTGCACCCTTGTTACCTGGGCGAGTTCATAATAATAGGTCGCCCTGGTCTCATTATCAACATCCCCGGCTATAGCTTCCAGGTAATATTGGATGGCTTTGTCGTATGATTCTTTAGCCACGAGAAGCCTTGCCAGTTTATAGGCCGATTCATGAGTTGGATTGATCTGATAGAGTTGTTCTGAAGCCTTCACATACATATCCGACCGGTCGCATGCAGCAGTGTAATAGAAGTCGATCATTTGATTCAGGAACTCCTCGTTATCCTTGTTCGCCTCGAATTTCGGTTCGTAATAACGGTTCAGCGCATCACAATCCATGATGTTGGCATCAAGCATGAATTCATCCACATTCTCCTTGGCCCTGATAAAACGCCTGTTATTTGAATTCTTTTCAAGCTGCTTGTCAATGATCTCACTGGCCAGGAAATAGTCCTCAACGCTCTGGTCCACGGTAACGACACCGGCTTTGTTCAGCGATACACTGGCATTCACAAAAAGAATGATCACTGCATCACGGGCTTCATCCGGAGCCAGCCTGATACTTCTCCCCAGGAAGTTGTAAGCCTCTTCAATGGATTCAAGATCGTCTTTTTTGTACCTGAGCAGGTCAATGGCCTTGCGTCCAAGTACATTGGCCTCGTCATTGAAATATGCTATACGCTGATCATAAATCAACATAATGGTATCAACAAACGCGTCAATCACATCCGGATTTTTCTCTCCTGAAATAAATTTTTTATACATCCTGACCCCATCAACATACATCTTTTCACTGGACGCAGGACATTCGTTGAACGCCTTTCTCCAGGACCTGATGGCATCATTATAATTGTTATGCTTAAAAAATTCTCTGTAAAGGGAGAGATTCATCAGGCAGTTGATACTGTCCTGACCCTGTCCGTACTTTGAGCCGTCATCCACACCCTTTTGCGCCATCGTTGGCATCAACATTAAAAATGATAGTGCGACTACAAAAAGTGACTTAAATGCTACAGTTTTCATCATTCAACTTTTTCCAGGTATATTATTCAAATTTTCGCTTGTAGAACCATAGATCGTGCAAAGTTACACTAAATGTGACAATACCATAATTTTCCTTAATTAAATTATTATCCAGGGTACCTCTTGTACCATAGGTGAATGCGATATTTACCGACGACCTGGTTCTACCCAGTGGTAGACCTACTCCAAAAGTTATGCCATAATCTTTAAGCTGGTAATCTCCGATCTTGACATATGAATCCTTTATATACCCTCCGAGCCTGTAACTCATAAGGTTATGGTACCCCCTGAATGCTTCAAAGTCGGGTGTATATTCTATCCCTGCATGCATCGATTTGGCGCTTGCCAGGTCAAATCCCTCTTCATACAATGCAGAATTATCGACACCTGCCCAGTCCTGCATATAGTAATCTCCTGTGACCGTTAGTTTTCCGGGAATTCCCATGGCGATCCCGAGACCGATCCTGGCGGGAATAATAATGGATTCTTCCGACTGGTCATCGCGGATGGGGAATTCAGGAAAAATAACGGTTGAGTCGTTGATGGCTCCGGGTGTTCCATCGAAATAATTGGTGACCGAGGAGTTAAATGCTGAATTCAGTGCCGCTTCCATATCGTATGTTCCTGCAAGGGTAAAGTAGAATTTGTCACCGAATACCTCCTTGTACTGCAATCCGAATCCAAAATAGATATTGCTGATGGTAATCTCATTCAGGGCCCGTGTTTCGGCAAATCCCCTGTTCCTTGGAAAGGTAATGGCGCGTTCCCGGGTGATATCTCCAAGCAGGTAATTCATGTTCACCCCGACAGAGATCCTGTTGAAGGCTTTAGCAGAAATCCCTGCAAAATACTTTACAATACCGCCACTGCCTTCAAAAAAGTAGTCGATGGCATCACCGGTGCCGAGTTCGTCGTATTCCTGTTTGATATTGTACCCTACATTACTGAACGGAATAATCCCGGTTGCCATGGCGAAGTATTTTCCGATGGGGACGGAGAGGGCGATATGATGGAACTTGCCATTGTACCACTGGTTACTCAGCTGGTTGGTGCGATATTGGTTCCAAGAGGCATTCATTCCGAAATCCAGCAATACGGACATGCTGTCACGTGCAGCATAGGCAGCCGGATTGAGGTAGTTAAGTTTGTTGGCGTCCTGGATGGCGAGCCCGGTACCTCCCATGGCCTGGTTTTGGCCGAAGCCGCCATGCGCAATGTCTCCAAGTCCAAACCGTGTATAGGGAGAGTAGGTGTTTACCTGCGAATAAGCCTGTATGGCAAGGAAGGAAAGAAGCACTGCCAAAAAGCTAATCCCTTTGTTTTTTCTCTGCATTGTAGTCTAAAATTCTGTTTAATCCTATAAGGTTCAGATGCGCGACCACAAAGATGCCATTTTTTAACCTTTTATCAAAAGAATTTGCATCCCCCCCTGTTAAAACCACTTTCAGGTTTTTGTATTTACGGGAGATGGCTGAAACATAACCTTCTATCTCGTAAGTCAGGCCATTGACCACCCCGGAAATGATTGCCTCATTGGTAGTTGTACCCAGCTGCTTCACGGCTGCTTCCTCTGCTGACAAATCCGGCAGCCTGTTTGTAAATTTATGAAGCGCTCTGAACCGCATGTTCAGTCCGGGGGATATGTTCCCTCCCATGTATGCGCCCTGAGCTGTTACAACATCAAAAGTAATCGCGGTCCCCGCATCTATTACCAGAACGTTCTTCCCGGGTAGTATAGTGTGTGCTCCGGTTACTGCAGAGATCCTGTCGTATCCGAGGGTCTCCGGTGTTTTATAGTGATTGGTCAGCGGCAGCGGAGTGCTGCCGGTCAGTTCCAGGAAGGTGTCAAAGGATGCATCCAGGTAATCGATAAGCTCGCGGGAATGATTGACCACACTTGATATGATTGCTCCTTCGAGGGCATCGTAGTTAGAGATAAAGTAGGCGATCTCCCGGTTGGATATTTTTTCCGAAATCGCACTTTCGATGATCTCCGCTCCGTCGCACACTGCGATTTTAGCGTATGTATTTCCCAGGTCAATTACCAGGTTCATCCAGGTTGTTTTTAAGTTTATTTAACTTTTTGGTTTACGTTTTTCTGCTTGACAGGGCCCTTTTATGCTGCGCCAGGTTCTTTCCCTTAATTAATCACTTGACTTTTACCCGTTCATGTTCCTTTCAAATATTCGCCCATGGTTGCCTTATGCTAATCGCCGGCATTTAACTGTTCCAGTATCATGAAGGTTGCGTCTATACTTCCGGTATCGTTGACCCTGAAGCTTAGCCGGTCATTGTCCTGTCGCATCCTGAAAAGTCGCGGGTTCCGCTGGATGTTCCCGATGATCTTCCCGAAGGCTTTCGAACGATAGAACAGCGCATCCGGATCACTTACAAAGTACGCGATCAGCGTGTTCTTTTTCAAGATAATCTTTTCAACACCTGTCTGCATGGCCAGCCACCTGAGGCGAACCACGTTCAGCAATTCCTCCGTCTCGGGAGGCAACTCCCCTAACCTGTCTCTCAGCATCTTCCTGAAGTTCTCCAGGGCTTCGCTGGTTTCAATATTGTCCAGTTCCCTGTACAGGTGCATCCGTTCAGAGATATTGGCAATGTAAGATTCAGGCAATAATAATTCCAGGTCCGTATCGATCTGACAATCATTCGCGTAGCTTCGCCTGGAGTCGGTTTTTGCTTCTTCCTCCTTATCAAAAAGATCAGAGAATACACCCTCCTTCAGCTCCTGGATCGCTTCATTGAGGATCTTGTGATACGTTTCAAACCCGATGTCGGCAATGAACCCGCTTTGTTCGGCACCGAGCAGGTTACCGGCACCACGTATGTCCAGGTCCTGCATGGCAATGTTGAATCCGCTTCCCAGTCCGGAATATTCCTCGATGGCCTTGAGCCTCCGCCGGGCCTCGGGTGTCAGCAGGGTTACGTGGGGTGCGAACAGGTAACAGAAAGCCTTTTTGTTGGATCTTCCGACCCTTCCCCGGAGCTGGTGCAGATCACTCAGTCCGAAGTGGTGGGCATTGTTGATAATTATTGTATTGGTATTTGGAATATCAAGTCCGGATTCAATAATGGAGGTGGCGATGAGTATATCGTGATCCCCGGCCATGAATTCAAGCATTACTTTTTCCAGTTGTTTCCCCTCCATTTGTCCATGTGCCACCACAGACCGGATGCCGGGCACCAGTGTATCCACCATCTGCTTTACTTCAGCAATGTTCTGCACCCGGTTGTGTATGAAGAATACCTGTCCGCCCCGGCTCACTTCATACTCGATGGCTTCGCGGATGATTGCTTCATTGAAAGGGTGCAGCTCGGTAATGATCGGGTGCCGGTTGGGGGGCGGGGTATTGATGATGGACAGGTCCCTGGCCCCCATCAACGAGAATTGCAATGTGCGCGGAATGGGCGTGGCGGTCAGGGTAAGGGTATCCACGTTCAGCTTGATCTGTTTGAGCTTTTCTTTCACCGACACCCCGAACTTTTGTTCTTCGTCGATGATCAGCAGTCCGAGATCATTGAATTTCACCTGCTGGCTGACCAGCTTGTGGGTGCCGATGACGATGTCCAGTGACCCGTCTTTGAGTCGTTTTAATATTTTCGTCTGTTCCCCGGCCGACCGGAACCTGCTGAGGTAGTCTATGTTACATGGGAATTCTTTCAGCCTGCTCTTAAAGGTATTGTAATGCTGGAAGGCCAATACGGTGGTCGGTACCAGCACCGCCACCTGTTTGCTGTCGCTTACTGCCTTGAACGCGGCGCGGATAGCCACTTCGGTCTTCCCGAATCCCACGTCACCGCATATGAGACGATCCATGGGGAATTCTGCTTCCATCCCTGTCTTGAAATCCCGGGTGGCTTTCTCCTGGTCGGGGGTGTCTTCGTAAATGAAGGAAGCTTCCAGCTCCCGCTGCAGGTAGGTGTCGGGGGAAAATGCAAAGCCCTTTTGCTCCCTCCGTTTTGCATACAGGGCGATCAGCTCTCCGGCGATGTCCTTGACCTTGCTTTTTGTTTTCTGCTTGAGCTTCTGCCAGGCCCCGGTGCCGAGCTTGTATACCCTGGGGGCATGTCCCTCCTTGCCTTTGTATTTCGAGATCTTGTGGAGCGAATGGATGTTCACGAACAGCACGTCATTGTCTTTGTATACCAGGCGCACGGCCTCCTGTTTTTTGCCGTTCACATCGATACGTTCCAGTCCGCCGAATTTCCCGATCCCGTGATCCACATGCACCACGTAGTCGCCCGGTTGGAGGCCTGACAGTTCCTTCACCGATAGTGCTTCCTTCTTGGTGAAACGATCGTGCAGCCTGAATTTGTGATAGCGGTCGAAGATCTGGTGGTCGGTGTAGATCGCTACCCTGAGGTCCTGGTCCGTAAACCCTTCATGCAGCGTGGTAGTCCCTTCCTCGTATGCCAGTCCGGGATGCACCTCTTCGAAGATCGAACGCAGTCGTTCGAGCTGACTGCTGCTTTCTGAAAGGATGTAATTATGTATGCCGATCTGCCTGTTTTCGTTCAGGGTACGGGCGAGCAGTTCAAAATCCTTGTTGAACGGGGGTTGAGGTGCGGTGTTGAATTTCCATGCATGTGCGGGTGCAGGCAGCACCGGACGGGTGAATTCGATCCTTTTATGGTCCTCGAGTTTTTCGCGGATCAGGTCCGCCCTGACCAGGTGTGCATCTTTTTGGCTGATCCCAGTTTTTTCCCAGGTGTCTTGTATGCGATCCAGGACCAGGTCGAGGTCATCGAGCCAGATGGTGGTATTGGAGGGGATGAATTCAAGAAAGGAGACCCTTTTTTCTCCTTTTTCCTGCTCCCACTGTACGTTGGGGATGATGGATACCCGTTTCAGCTGCTCCTGCGAACGCTGCGTTTCCACATCAAACAGGCGGATGGAATCCACCTCGTCACCGAAAAAGTCGACGCGGTAAGGGTGACTTGAAGAGTAGGAGAAAATATCGGCGATCCCGCCGCGTATGGCGTATTGACCAGGTTCATAGACAAAATCCACCAGCTGGAAACGATAGGTCTCCAGTACCTCCTCCAGGAATTCCATGCTGAGGTTTTCTCCTGTTTTGATTTCCAGTGTGTTCCTTCCCAGTTCGGCCCGGGTCATTACGCGTTCGAGCAGTGCTTCGGCATAGGAGATGATGAAGCTCGAGACACGTTGCTCATTCAGCCGCTTCAGGGTTTGGGTGCGGGTAATGATGTTCGCTTCGTCGGTCTGGCCATACTGAACCGACCGTTTGTAGGAAGATGGAAAGAACAATGTCCGGTCCGGCGATCCCTCCAGGTTCACCAGGTCGGTGTAAAAATAGGCGGCCTCTTCCTTATCATGGAAAAGCACCAGGTGGTTCCCCCTGGCGCCGGTCACCACCGCCTGGAACAGGGCGGCTTTGGAGGAGCCGGACAGTCCCTTTAAGTGGAAGATCTTGTTCCCTTTATCTTCCAGGGACCGGATGATCTCCGCTGTAAACGGGTGCGATATGTATGGATTTACAAACATTCTTTTTTTGGAATAGAATTCCCGTTATTAACGGGGTGCAAATTTACTTATTTAGTGTTTGGTCATCATGATTGACCATGGCCATTTTGCAAAAATTTTAAATCCAATGAATTACTATGCTGCAGCAAAAATGCTTTACCTGCCCTGATCCGGGACATTATGACCCGGTTACAGTAATTCTTTCGACAGGCACTGGTTATGGTTTTAACATCCCTACTGTTTTTAAAGTGGGTGCAAACTTACTGAAAATTTAGAATTTCTATCTTTACCAGATGGATCGATCCGGATTTGTGCACAGGTGCAACGCATGGGCTGCGAATGGTACACCATTCCTGTTCGTGATCGACTATGAACTGAAGCATTTTCATATAGTGAAACCCGGAGATGCAGCCGGTCAGCAAATTTTTTTCCAGGTAGGTGAACGATCCAATATTTCCGGGACCATGGGAACTGTTTCCGAGGTAATGGGAAATGTTTCCGGGGCCAATAGAACTGTTTCCAGGGGCATGGAAACCCAGCAACGTGACCACAAAAATGAATCTTCCGGTTTAGATGTGGACCGGATAAAATCACACCAGGTGAATACCTTTCCAGGGTCAGGTGCGGTTTTTGAGAGGGAGCAGCAGCATGCTTCCCGGGAGAACAGCCGGTCGGATACGCAGAGAGTACCCGGCCGCTGTCCGGTAGATTTCAGTTTCGATCTTTCGCCGGTGCCATTCAGCAGGTATGAAAAAGCATTTAAGCTTGTGCGAAAGAACATCCTGCATGGGAATTCATTCCTGCTTAACCTGACTTTTCCCACTGCCGTTCGGACAGATCTTTCCCTTGAAGAAATATTTTCACATAGCCTGGCACCCTACAAATTGTATTTCAAAGATCAATTTGTATTGTTCTCACCGGAAACTTTTATTCGGATCAGGGACGGGAAAATTTATAGTTATCCCATGAAAGGAACGATCGATGCCTCCGTTCCGAATGCAGAACAAACACTGATGGAAAATGAGAAGGAGTTGTGGGAACACAATACCATTGTTGACCTGATCCGTAACGACCTGTCGATGGTTGCGCGGGATGTGGAGGTGACCAGGTACAGGTATATCGACCGGGTGAAAACACATAAGAATGAATTGCTGCAGGTAAGTTCGGAGATCAGGGGCCAACTGGGAGAAGCATGGAAGGCAAGGCTGGGAGAAATGCTGCTTGAATTGTTACCGGCTGGATCCATCAGCGGGGCACCTAAAAAAAAGACCCGGGAGATTATTGCAGCCGCAGAGGGAGAAAAAAGGGGGTATTTTACAGGAGTTTTCGGGATATTTGACGGCGAGAATGTTGACAGTGCGGTCATGATCCGGTTTATTGAACGGGCCGGCAGCGGATTGCAGTTCAGGAGCGGGGGCGGTATCACCGGTCACAGCGATGTACAGCAGGAATACAATGAAATGATCGATAAAGTATATGTTCCATTTATTTGAAACCATCAGGATCGAGGATGGGGTTCCGCAACACCTTTCCTGGCACCAGGACAGGCTGAATGAATCCTACAACCGTTGTTTCAAACGTTACGGGTCACCGGTCCTCGAGGAGGTGATCCGCGTTCCTGCAGAATACAGCAAGGGGACCGTAAAATGCAGGTTCTTGTATAACAGGTCAGCTCACACTTCTGAGTTTTCTCATTACTCCCCGCGAAAGATCCGTTCCCTGAAACTGGTCGACGGCGACCACATCGAGTATTCCATGAAGTACACCGGACGAAGTTCCCTCGAGCAATTGTTCAGCCAGCGGGAAGATTGCGATGATGTCCTGGTAGTGCAGAATGGCAGGATCACGGATACCTCTTACACCAATATTGTGTTGTTTAACGGTGAAAAGTGGGTCACGCCGATTTATCCCTTGCTTGAAGGCACCTGCAGGGCCAGGTTGATCAGTGAAGGCAGGATTCACGAAGGGGATATCCGCGTGGAGGACCTGCAATATTACAGGCATTTCAGGTTGATCAATGCCATGCTGGATTTTGATGCACAGGAGGATGTGGATGTGGTTCACATCTCTTGAAAACCCATGTGTAACTAATGATCGTTCCGTGGATTGGAATCCCTTCAAATGGAGACCTGTTCATCGGCAAAAATGCAATAAGGTTGCAAACATTATTATAAGGATTCTTTTCGATGGTGAACCTCCCCGGTCTGTTATTTTTTTGTTGATTTCCGGAAGTTGTTGATTTCCGGATATTTCTGCCGACCTGCCTGTCAAAAGATCCTAACCTGAGAAACGGCCCTAACCTGAGAAACGGCCCTAACCTGAGAAACGGCCCTAACCTGTTAAAAGACCCTAATTCGACAAAAGATCCTTAACCGTTTCCGTCCACCTGTCACTGCTGTTCAGGCTTTCGGTCATTACCAGTGTTTTTCCACCATTTTCCAGGAACAGTTCCCTGTATTCCATGCCGATCTCCAGGGTTGTTTCCAGGCAGTCGGCCACGAAGGAAGCAGGCACGACAAGTACTTTCTTTTTGCCTTCAGCTGCCAGACGGACAAGCGTTGCATCTGTAAAAGGGGTCATCCAGTTGCGGGAGAGTCTCGACTGAAAAGAGGTGGAGCAGCGGTCCGGGGCAATGCCCGCAGCTTCAGCCAATTTCCGGGTTGTCGCATAGCATGTGGCCCGGTAGCAATGGTGACCATGGCCGGGCATTCGAAGATGACAGTCGCAACCTGCAACCGGTTGGTCGGGATGCACCTTCTTCAGCTGTCTTAGTGGCAGTCCGTGATATGAGAACAATACATGGTCGAACGCTGAAGGATCATGGGACCGGATCCGCTCTGCAAAGCTGGCGACGAAACCAGGGTGATCATAGAACTGATCGATGAGCCTGATGGTGATGTTCGTGCCTGGGTGGGTCCGGACCGCGGCGACCAGTTGTTCCACAGACCCGGTGGTGGAATCGGCATATTGCGGGTAGAGCGGCAGAACGACCACTTCACTGTATTCCTTTTCTGACAGGTCAAACAGGAAATCTTTCAGTGCCGGCTGACCATAACGCATGCGCCCGAAAACATCTGTTCCGGTGGGTGCTATCATTTTGAGCTTCTTTACCAGGTTGTTCATGTGAATGAGTAACGGTGAGCCGTCGTCGGTCCAGATCTGCTCATATTTCTTTGCTGAGCGGGGCGAACGGAAAGGGACAATGATGGCATGGACCAGGAATTTTCTCAATAAAAAGGGCAGGTCGATCACCTTCGGGTCACCAAGAAATTCCCGCAGGTATCTTTTTACTGACCGTGTACTGGTCGATCCAGGTGTACCAACGTTCACCATTACCCAGGCTGTTTTTTGTTGCGTGTTTCCTGTCATTGTGCTGCTGATTTTTGATTTGTTCCATTTATTCAGCTTGTTATAATCTCCTGTGCTACCTGGTATCCCTGCTTCACCCGGTCGGCGATCCCGATCCCGTCGCGAATGTTTCCCGCCAGGTGAATACCGGGGTAGGCTGTTTCGATCCGCTCAATGGCTTCAAGGCGTTGTTCCGTAGATGCTTCATACTGTGGAATGGCATAGGGGTAGCGAAAAATCTCCAGGTGGTTGGGCTGCAGATACGGTTGTAAGTCCGTTTCCATGCCTGGCAGCAGTTCAGGTTCTGGTTCAGGTACCATGTCCGCCTTTCGATCTGGCTGCAGTTTTGGTTCCAGTTCCGGTTCCATATCTGGCCCCTGGTCCGCCTGCCGGTCTGCTTCCAGTTTCGGTTCCGCATTCGGGTCATTCAGTTTCTTCCGGTCTTTTAGTGCTGCAGGCTTCCCCAGGGTTTCATTGATCTCTTTCAGCGCAATGGCCCTGATCTCAGCGTCCGTTTTTTCGATCAACTCCGGTTTCCTGTCACCACCCATAAACACGGAAAGTACGGCCCCTCCTTCAGGCGTCCTGCTTTTAAAGATCGAAGAAGTAAAGAGGATTCCCAGTGCGTCGCGTTTTTCCCTGGAAGGGATCAGTCCGCCGAAAGCATCCAGCGGAATACCTTTCCATTTTCGGAAGGCGGCAATGACCTGTACCACTTTTGCATACCTCAGGTCGTATATGGGTTGAAGCTGCTTTCCATCGATAAAACTGAACATGTTTTTCAGGGACTGTCCCGGAATGGCGGTCACCACGTGACCGGAAGTTACCCGGTATTCTCTGCCTGTGGAAGTGAAGGTGACCCGGAACTTGTGCTGGTCGCGACTGATCTCAAGTTTTTGCACTCCGGTCAGGATCTGATCCCGACCGATCTTATTGCCCAGTGCATCTGTCAGCTGCTGCAATCCACCCTGTACCGAAAAAACTTTCCGGGTGGCACGTTGCGTGAGTGCATCCTTTGGTTCTTTTCTCTTTTTTACCGCCCCGCGAATGAAGCTTCCATAATCCTGTTCCAGCCTGTATAATTTTGGCAATGCGAATTGTGTAACCAGCTTCTCCGGGTCTCCTGCATAAATGCCCGAAATAAAGGGATCCACCGCATAATTCAGGAAGCTTTTGCCCATTCTTCGCCGCACCAGTTGCGCAACAGATTCGTAAGGGTCTGTACCTTTTTTCCTGAAGGGTTCGCCCAGGATCCTCAGTTTGTCACTGAATGTAAACAGGGGAGTGCCCACCGCCGAAGAGAGTCCGAAAGGCAATGCATGCCATTTCCCCTCTTTCCAGATCCACCGCTGTTTCCCTTTCGGATTAGCGAACTCCGGGGTTGCAGCACCCTCCAGGTCATCGAAAAGCCTGACCAGGTCAGGGGTGGAATAGACCCCCGTGTTGGGACCGGTTTCAAATATGAATCCATCCTTGTGGATGGTGCGTATCACCCCCCCGATGTGGTCTTTTTTTTCGAGCACCATTACCTTTTTCCCTGCTTTTGCAAGGTAGAACGCTGTAGTCAGCCCGGTCAACCCGGCCCCGACAACGGTCACATCCACATTTTTTTCCTCTGTATGCTTTTTATTTTTCATTTCTAATGTCTCCCTGTCTCCCTCTCTCCCCGTCTCCCTCTCTCCCTCTCTCCCCGTCTCCCCGTCTCCCACTCTCCCACTCTCCCACTCTCCCCGTCTCCCCTCACGTGCACTACAACGATTTGGAATATTTATTCACCTGCTGCTGGTAGGCGGGATCGAACAGTGCAGCGATATTCCGGATGAAGAGCGCACCAGTTTCGGTAACCTTAAGCCCGCTATCAGTCAGGTGCAGCAGACCGTCTGCTTCCATTTCTTTAAGTTGTTCCGGATCATCTTTCAACATCGCTTTTAATGTTGATGGCTCCATTTGCAACTCATGAGAAAGCGCATCCCAATCGAGTGCCTTATT
>CAZOXI010000030.1:0-14068 GCA_964583445.1 uncultured Bacteroidaceae bacterium
AATGTTGTTCACCATATCTTCCGAAAGGTAATCCCTGATCGGGTCATTGAGCTGAAGTTCCTGGTCCTCGTACAACCGCAGGATCAAAGCAGCAATATAGGGCTTGGACATGCTTTCCATATTGAAGGTATGGCAGGGATCCAGGTCGGTATCATTCTCGATCCGGGCCTTTCCGGCACAACCGATCCACCAGCCGTATTCAGGCGTTTCAATGGCCACGGATATCCCGGGCATTCCTTTTACCACGTACTTATCCAGGACCTCCTGGTAAAGGCGGGTATTGGGATTGGTATCGTTGCCTGTGGATACGATGAAGGAGCAGGTTTCAACCGGGGTGTCCATTTCCTCGATGCAGGAGGATATCGCGAGTATCAAAACCAGCGATATAATTGGCAACGACAGGAGTAAGGATTTGCTTTTCATGTTCGTAGGTTTTTCATTACTGATTTGTTGGTTATATGCTGAACCGCACTCCCACACCCAACAGGGACATGGGTAAGATGGGCATGGCACTAGTATACGGAGCCACAATCACATACCTGTATTTCATGTATATGGAAACCCGGTCTCCCCCATAGCCAACCAGCAGGTTCAGCGGCAGCACTGCAACGGCATTGAGGGGTATGGCTGTCGAGTACGATCCATTCTCATCCATGGTAAAAATCTCCCTTGAAGAATAGAAGACTGAGGTTCCCAGTCCGACCGTCGCCTCTCCGAACAGGTCGGAAGAAAGACCGTACCTGTAACCAATACTGGAGGTCAGGGTAACACCGTTCCCGATCAGGCGGGTTGCATACCCGGTAAACTGGGCGGTCTGAAAGAGCGTGAAGTTCCCTTTCTGTTTGTAGTCAAGCCCGCCGCCGAGCGTCACTGCCGGATCGAAATTGTTCCCGAAGGATCTGTAGAAAGGATACAGGGTGACAGACCTATCCCCAAGCTCAGCATACAGGAATTTCGATCGTTCCTGCGAAACTGCCGCTATGGAAAGGAGCATCGCGGCGAAAAAGATCATTGGTTTTTTCATGGGTTATGTTTTGATAGCGGTATTTATTTGATTCATGCGTGATCAACTATCTCAGCCATGGCTGACGCTTCCGGATCATATTAAGCTTCCAACCGAAATAATATTATTTACCTGATCCGGAAAAAATTACACCTACGAGTCCTTCCCTCAGATTGTCAAACCTTTCTTGGTTGCTTTCTTCTTCAAAGATCCAACTCGTATTCACCTGCATTGACAGAGTTACATCAGGTTCCGGGTAGTAGCACGTTTGTCCCTGCATGCCAAAAATTGCTCCATTGTGTAAATACATAGGACTGTCTCCATGACTATCGTCAATGACATAATATATTCCCAGGCACATATTAACGTTTTCCCTTACAGTATATTCCACTGTCAGCATTTCTTTAAGAGTGACCGGTTCCAACACATTTCCCCGGATCAATTCCTGGTAGAAACGCGCATATTCGTAAGGGTTTGCAATAACTCCGAGATGTCCCATACCTATTTCAGTCATTTCCCTGTCGATGTGTGTGCAGTTTTGCAATTCACCCGGATAGTGTTCTATGTATCCATTCACCAGCCCATCAATTTCAGGATACCCGGGTGATGACTTAAAATATGTAGTGGTAAGTCCAAGAGGTTCAATGATCTCCTGCTGGAAATAGTCGCCGAAGCTCATCCCACTGGTCTCCTCAATAATCATCCCCAGCAGATCAAATCCTGCATTGGAATACAGGAAGTTTTCTCCGGGAGGAAACTTTGCCGGAACACCATAAACATATTTTTCGTAACGGGATTCAATGGTTCGTTCCTCAAACGGATTGTTCATTACATCCGCCCTTTCATACCCGAAAGTTTGATCGTTGATACCTGAAGTATGGCTCATTAACTGGCGAATAGTTGCTTTATCCGCATTTTCAATCTGACTGACCATCTCCTCCGAAAGATAATTCCTGATCGGATCATCCACGTCAAGTTTACCATCTTCCTGCAATTTCATGATCAGCGTTGCTGTATAGGGTTTTGCCATGCTGGCCGAGTGGAAAAGGTGACAAGGCTTCATTGATGTCTGGTCCTCGATCCGGGCCATGCCAGCACATCCGAGCCACCATCCATCAGGCGTTTCAATGGCCACTGAGACACCGGGGCCCCCACTGGCAATATAATCTTCAAGTACATCCTGAAGGTCATCAGCCAGGGGATGCGCATCGCTGTCTATACCAACACTCAACGTGCAGTCATCCACCGGCTCGTTAATCGCTGTTTCACAAGACCATAAGACGAGCAGGCTGAAAACAGATGCGAAAACATATATATTTGATTTCATAATAGTCGATTTTTTATTGTCCAATATTTTTATTCAAACCATATCTTATTCCTATCCCGATGTGTGAAACGGGAAGTAACGGGACAATCAAAACCGTAGTATAGGGTCCCATAAACATGTACCGGTATTTGACATACATACCAATCCTTCCTTTCATGTAACCCACCTGAAGATCGATGGGAAATACACCACGAAGGTGCAGATGATTATCGGCCGTGTATATTCCCTCCTCATTCCTGGTAAATGCTTCTATGGAAGGATAGAATGCTGAGGCGCCCAATCCAGCCAATACTTCCCCAAAAATGCCGAATGGCAAGCTATACCTGTACCCTAAACTTGAGGTCAATGTCAATCCATTGCCAATCATTTGTGTGGAGTACCCGGTGACCTGGACGGTCTGGAACAATGCAAAGTTTCCCTTCTGTTTATAATTTACTCCAGCACCGAGCGTTATTGCCGGATCAAAATTGCCCCCGAAGGGTAGCAGACTTATCCGCAAATTCAGCATACAGGAACTTCATTCGTTCCTGCGAAACTGCCGGGATGGATATGAGGATCACGGCGAAAAGGATCAGCAGCTTTTTCATAGGGATTAGTTTGAGTTATTAAAGTTTTATTGTTTATACAGCCCGGCAGGGGATCACACGTATATGAAGGATGAAAATTTACCATCATTAAACATTCAAATTGGTTTCCGGGAGTAGAACTGGTTGCTTACCTTGAATATACGAACAGCAGGGTTGAACTGACCTATTGGCGGACATCTTCAGGCCAGGAGATAGATGCCTGGAGCCATCTATTTTGATTTAATTCCTTTTTTCCGTAAAGGTCACTTTTTCAATTTCGTCAACTAATGAATTAAATCTATTGAACGTTTCCTCCGTATGAAAGGTAATACCTGTACCATTTGTATTTATTGAAATGGTTACATCGCTACCAGGGAAGTACTTCGTCCTGGACATAGTTCCAAAAAGTCCACCGCCATGCCAATATATATCGCCGTATGGATTTGAGCGGTCATATTCGATACCTAAACATTGATATGCTTCTTCTTCACCAGGCAGCCTGATTGTGTCATTGAGCATTACTTCCATGGTACTTGAATCCAACACATTTCCCCTGAGTAATTCCTGGTAGAAGCGTGCGTATTCATATGGTGTTGCAAATAAGCCTATTTCCCCCATGGCGATCCTTGCGAGATTATTCGTAAAGTCTGTGCAGTTCTGTATTTGTCCGGAAACTAGCCCCATATACCTGTTTGTTTTGTATTGAACATCATACGGGTAGTCAGGAGTGTTTTTATAATATGTATTTATGAAACCCAAGGGATCAAGGATCTCTTGTTCAAAATAGTCTCCAAGACTCATTTTACTGGCTTCTTCTATGATCATTCCCAATAAAGCATACCCGGTACTGCAATAACTATATTCACCAACAGGACCATCGGCAGGATCTCCGTAAACATATTTCTCGAAAAGGGATTCAGCTGAATTGTGCACCATGGGGTCATTGAATGTATCCCAGATCATTCTCAATGTATTCATTTCTTTGATCCCTGAGGTGTGCGTGAGCAGTTGCCTTATAGTAGCTTCATCGGCATTAGCAATCTGGCTCACCATTTCATCCGGTAGGTAATCCCTGATGGAATCATCAAGTGTAATCTGTCCATCCTCAATCAACCGCATGATCATTGTGGCTGTATAGGGTTTTACCATGCTTGCTGAATAGAACAGGTGGCATGGTTTCAATTCTTCCTCATCCTCAATCCGAGCGATACCGGGAATATCAGATGGGGATCAGGTTTCCGCACATCCTACTCCAAATAGAAATTCATTGAAGCTGAAACATAGGTCATATTCACATGGATTTTTTCGAAACGCCAATAGTCACTGTTGGGATCGTCATATTTATCGCCAAGGTATCCGTACCGATACCCAAATTCGCCACCTATACTGAAGTGCTTATCAAAGAAGTACTCCATTCCGAATCCTAGCTCAGCTCCCCAGAACCTGATCGACTCATTGTTGTTGTTCTCATCTACTACTCCATCATTAATTTCCCGGTAATAGAATATCGGTTTAAAGAGGGTCGCGTGGATGGCTCCCCTGATGTTTTCATTTTCAAGCACAAAGAATTTACTTCCAACAAACGGCATAAACACATATGTTTTATCCTTATTACCACCATCCGAGTGATTTTCGTTTTCGTATTTCTCCGATAAATTGACGAACTGAAAGCCGACATAAGGAGCCATTTTTTCATATACCTTTCCAATGTTCGCACCGTTAAAATTGAGTCCGGGCTTGAGCGTAAATGATGTTTGTGCCGAAACCATGGCTGATAGCATCAGGATACATGCTCCGACGGAAATGTACTTTTTCATGTTGTTGAGTTTTAAGTTATGGTGTTATGCTGTGATCAAATACGGACTGCCCTACTTCAAGGGCTTTCCGTTCAATGTATCATGTTTTCCTGTTCCTTTTACCTCTCCCCGGTAAATATCACCTTCTCCATTTCATCGACCATGGAAAGGAAAAGATCGCCCATATCGCATATTGATGCTCTTCCAAGGTTGGTGATCATTGAAAACGTTATGCCTTCAACGGGGTAATAGGAGGTCTGGCCATCAATCCCGTATAAAATACCCCTGTGCTCGTAGACTTCTCCATAGGCCTTTTGACGGTTGGCAATACCCAGACAATAACTCAGTGTATCATTGAGTTCGGTCCTTTCCGACATCATGATCTCCAGCGTGGCGGGTTCCAGGACGTTCCCGCTGAGCAATTCCCTGTAAAACGTAGCATAGTCAACCGGTGTGGCCCGAATTCCTATGTGCCCGGTGCTGATCTGTGCCTGGGTCATATCAACATGGGTGATGTTCTGGATCTGCCTTGGATAGATCTCTATATACCCGTTGACCAGGTCTGGCAGGTCGGGATAGCCGGGTGCGTTCTTATGAAAGGTATGGGAAAGCCCGAGAGGACCCGTGATCTCCTGGTGGAAATAGGCCGCAAGGCTTTTCCCGCTGGCTTGTTCGATCACCATTCCCAGCAGGTCATACCCGGCATCGGAGAAACGGAACTCCTCGCCGGGGGCTGCGACAGCCTTCCTGTCATAGAAATATTCCTCAAAATTGGATTCAGTGGTTCGTTCAGCGAAGGGATTGTTCAGTACATCCCTTAATGCTGCTTCACCGTAGTAAACGTCATCAAAGCCGGCTTTATGACCCAATACCTGGCGGATGGTTGCATCTTCCCCGTTTGCGATCCGTGATACCATCTCTTCAGGAAGGTAATCGCTGATGGGATCATCAAGCTCGAGCAACTCGTCCTCGTATAACCGGAATACCAGGGTGGCCATATAGGGGACCGCCATCCCTGAGGATGGATGCAGATGACAAGGCTCCATGGGGATGTCATCTTCAATGCTGGCCATACCGGCACAACCCACCCACCAGCCGTGGTCGGGGGTTTCAATGGCAACTGATACGCCGGGCAGTCCCAACGAAACGTAGTCGTCCAGGATATCCTGGTAAAGGTCGTTATTGGGATACGCGTTATAATCAACGGATCCTCCAATGTTACAGGACGGAACCGGATCGAGCGGTGTCTCCTCGCAGGATACCAGCATAAGCGAGGACGCGAGTACGGCTAAAAAAATATACGTATTTCGTTTCATGATCTCTGTGGTTTTATGGTTCATTTTCCTGTTTTCAGGTCATAGCGAAGACCTACTCCGGTTAGCGACAATGGCAGAAGTGGCAGATTATCCGCATAGGGACCCATCAATACATACCTGTATGAAAGATAGATGGAAATCCTGCCGGCATCATATCCCAGGCGCAGGTCGAAAGGTATGGACGCAGCAAAATTCAGCGGCTTCGATGCCGTGTAAACGTCTTCATCATTCAGTGTGAATGTCTCACGGGTAAGTGTAAAGCCTCCTGCCCCGATGCCTAGTGATGTTTCCCCGAATATGCCTGATCCGTGATGGTATCCGTAGCCGAAACTGGAGATCAGGCTCGCTCCCTGGATGACATATTCGGTACGATACCCGTTGATCTCCACGGTCTGGAACAGAACAGAGTTTCCCTTCTTAGAGTATTCGATGCCCCAGCCGAGCGTAACGGCCGGATCGAAGTTGTTCCCGAATGCCTTGTAGAAAGGAGTAGTTGTAATCGATTTGTCCGCAAACTGGACATACAGGAACTTCGACCGTTCCTGTGAAAGAGCCGGGATGGTGATGAGCATCACGGCGAAAAGGATCAGTAGTTTTTTCATAAGAATTCATTTAGGTTGTTAAGGTTTCTAAATCTGATACAGCCCACCGGGGAATCACACTTAAAAGGACAATTAAAAATTCTCATGCTCATACCTTTGTATGCAATTTCGGGAAGGCTTCAAGTGATTGCCCGATTGCCACTGAAACGCTATCAATAAAATTATGAAGCAGAAATGCCTATGTCGAACAGTATCGTCTCAAAATCGAACGGTATCGTCCCAAATGGAACGGAGGAGTGTAAGATTGGATGATTTCAGGAGAGCCAGCCGCGTTTCGAATCTGGTTCGGAGGAACAGCGGGGACGACCTTGAAGAAACCATCGTTGCAGCCGGGGTAGCGAATCGAGGGTAATGTTGCCGAGTTTGAGTTCGGTCAGATTTCGCATGGGTACATCTCCTGGTAATCATGGCGTTTTCCATCCGCCCAGTATATATACAGTCCGGTCAATGGCGATAGCTGCATGGGTAACACGAGCTTTTTCGACAAACGTCCCGCAGTTGAAATCACAGTCATCCACCTGGGCACTAAGGGCAGGTGCCACTCCAATCAACAGCAGTGCCAGGGTTCCCTCATCGCGCAACCGCTCCGGGATTGTTTGCCCGGAAGGCTAGCAAAAACAGAAGGGCTCCAATCCCCAGGCACAGCCATGCAACCGGACCATAACCATCAAAATATTTGAAGGAAAGGCTGAAAAGATAGGGCCCCATGGCGGAACCGATCACGGTCCAGCTGAGGGAGAATCCGGAGATGGCGCCCAGGTGTTTCAGACCGAAAAACCTGGGCCAGGTGACCCCGATCAAAACAGCATACAGTCCCCAGATGATCCCGTTACCAATGATTAACAGGAAATACCCTGCCCCCGCTCCTCCGAGGATCAACAGACCGGTCGCTGAGATCAGCATTCCTACAACAAAGAGCATCAATAAATATTTAAGTTTGACAAAGTCACTCAGGTAACTGAACCCGAACTGGAGGGACATGGCAATGAAAGATGTCGGCAGAAAGATTCCCAGGGCCCTGGCTTCGTTCATCCCTCCATCCTCAAATATGGAGACCACGTGGAATGTGAGGCCGGTGACATACAAGGAAGCCAAAGACAATGCCAGCGTAAAGGCCCAGAATGCCAGGGTCGACCTGGCCTCTTTCAGTGTAAAATCCTGGTCAGGCAGACTTGGGGGGCGCTTGCGCTGTTGCCTGACAGATAGTTTTCCATCCGGTTTGAGTCCGCAGCTGGCAGGGTTGTCCCTGAAAATGAGCAATACGAAAATGGCAAATACCACACCCACTGCAATGGCCAGTGCCACCCAGGCACCACGCCACTCCAATTTTCCGATGATCTCATTGAAGATCTGGGGCGCCAGTGAGAATCCGAATGCTGTAAAAATGCCAAGCACCGCATTGGCCATCCCCCGTCGCTTGTCGAACCATTTCATCACCATGTTCCGCGATACCATGGTCAGCATCCCCTGTCCAAAAAACCGGATCCCCCAGAAACCGATGGCAAGCAATATAAAAGTGACCAGCGCCGGGGAAAGCAAGCCGGGTCCGCTGATGGCCGTTGCGATCACATCGATCCTGGTGAGATACAACAGCATGATCCCAAGGGTTACCCCGGCAATAAAGGCCATGACCCTGGCACCATAACGGTCGTAAAACTTCCCGGCCCTGGTAATCATCAGCCCGGATCCCACGGTGCCGATCAGGTAGGCCAGGCTGAGATTGTCTCTATCGATCTGTAAATCCTTTAAAAGATACTCTGTAAATGCTGAAACACCCACGGTCTGGCCCGGCACGCTCATCAGCATCCCGATGGTCCCCGCAGCCAAAATGATCCAGCCATAAAAAAAAGGAAATTTTGAAGGGTCAAATGGTTGGTTGCCTCGGTTTTTCATTGATCGGTTGAACCTGTAAATGGTGTGATCTGTATTTTGCTTTTGAGATGTTTTCTTCTTCTGCGGTGCTTTCCTCTTCTGGTGTGTTAACTGCTGTTGCAGTGTTATCTGCCCCTGTATTGTTATCTGCCCCGGGCGCGGTTTCTACCGCCGGTGAGGTTCCTGCCCACTGTGTGGTTCCTGCCTCCGGTGTGGTTCCTGCCTCCGGTGTGGTATCTGCCTTTTTGCTTTTTCCCTGTAACGGTTTCTTTTTGCATCTGGGCAATTGTGGTGTAGATGGCTACCCACAGCAACAGCACGATGATCAGCGTGATCGATCTCCTGTGAATGTAAAAACCGGTAATGCTGGCGATCAGATATTCATCCTCCTTCTCTGGGTGTATGATCAATGGTATCTTCGTCCCAATCTCATATTTCATATTCTCAGGACCAATAATCGTGCGGGTGCTGCCCTTGTATGTGTATTCGATCACTGCCCTGAACTCTGTCAACCTGATCAATGCCTCTTCCCCGGGTCCAAACTTCTTCATCTCCACCACGGTTCCCTCCACACGTTCTCCATTGAGGAGCAATCTCCATTCCCGCGCGATGGGCAATGCCAGGATCAGTAAAAAAATGATCCAGAAGTGGAAAATATTCAGGCGCCTGGTCTTCAAAGGCAAATCGGTTTAATGTCGTTTTTATTATGTTGTACACGTATGGGAATGGCAGCAGCATTCCGCTGGAAACGCATGTTTCTTCCTCCCCGCATGCTTTGTGTTCGGTCCGGAATACTATTCCTCTGTAACAACAACCTTTTCGATCCGGTCACCCTGACCGATGTCATCGATCACTTCCAGTCCTTCGACCACTTTACCGAAACAGGTGTGGTTGCGGTCCAGGTGCTGTGTGTTCCTTCGGCTGTGACAGATAAAGAACTGGGATCCGCCTGTGTTTCTCCCGGCATGCGCCATGGACAGCACACCCCGGTCATGATACTGATTGTCACCGTCAAGTTCACAGTCGATGGTATACCCCGGACCGCCCATTCCTGTTCCATCCGGACAGCCGCCCTGGATAACGAAATCCGGGATCACCCTGTGAAAGGTCAGTCCATCATAAAAACCTTCTTTGGATAGTTTAATGAAATTGTCAACGGTATTGGGAGCATCTTCATCGTAAAATTCAACATGCATCACGCCTTTTTCTGTGTGTATCTCTGCTTTTTTCATAAATTTTTTTTACCCCGCAAAAGTACAAAAAAAAGCACTGTTTGCGCACAAGTTTCAACTTCCCGGGAAGGATCGCTTATTTGAGTCAGTATTATTTCCTGGCTCACTATTTTCCCGAATACCAGAACCCTCGATTCCATGCGTGCTCCCTGAGCCCGATCAATGTGTCCGCTTTCAGGTCGGGCAATTTTGCGACTTTTGTATTTTTCAGTGCTTGTTCCCGGTTCCGGATGCCTGGGATAACCGTACCCACAGCAGGATGAGCCAGCGAAAATTTCAGTGCCAGCTCTGCCATGGAATATCCGCTGTCACCAAACTCCTCTTTAATATCTTTTACGCGATCCACTGCCCGCTGCAAGCGGTCCCCGGCGAAATATTTCTGACGAAAATCTCCATCTTCAAATTCTTCGTCACCCTTGAACTTGCCGGTAAGTACACCTTCATCGAAAGCGACCCTGACGATAATTCCCACATTTTTCTCCCTGGCCACCGGCAGTAATTCCGCAGCAGGTTCCTGTTCAAAAATATTGTAGATTACCTGCACCGCATCCAGCAACCCTTCCTGCATCAGCGACACAACACAGTTCTGGTCATACTCGGGTGTGGAGATGCCCACATTTTTAATCAGTCCCTCTTGCTTCATCTTGTGAAGGATCTCCAGCGCTTTGGGATTTCGGTTCCAGGCACGCGTCCAGGTGTGCAGCAACAAAATATCCAGGCGTTCAGTCTTAAGGTTCTTCAGACGCTCCTCGACATTTTCCCGGAGATACGCTTCGGGGTATCTCTCATCTATATCATCATATGGGGAAGGAGGCCAATTCCCTGGTACAGGAGGTGTTTTGGTGCACACATACACTTCCTCTTCCCTTGTTCCCAGGAAATCCCCAATGATCCGCTCACTTTTCCCATTGCCATAACCTGCAGCAGTGTCAATGAAATTCACTCCCTGATCCAGGGCAGTTTCCAGCGCATCGAATGAATCAGTTACGTTTTGTGTTCCCCAGCTTCCACCGATAGCCCAGGCACCAAAACCTATTTCTGATACATCCAGTCCTGTTTTTCCAAGTTGTCTGTAGTTCATGGCTGTGGCATTTTTTGAATGATTATTTTTGGTAATATGCACCCAAAGATAAAAAATATCATATTGAATTGAAAATCAGGTGACTGCTCCCCGCTCACCTGAAATGTTTTTATACAGTCCCTCCTCTATGATCATCCGCATCTCCTGAACAGCCAGGTAGATTTCCTCATAGGTGGTGTACAGGGGGGTGATGCCCAGCCGGATGTTGTCGGGCTCCCTGAAATCCGGGATGACCTGGAAATTTCCAATTTCCGGATCGATAAGCGCCTGGCTGATCCTGAAAGCCTCGGGATGTCGCAATGACAAATGAGATCCACGCTGGAGCCTGTCTGATGGTGATCCCAGCGAGAAACCAAGTTGATAAAGAGTGGTTTCTGCCAGCTCCTGGAGAAAGACCAGCTGTTTGATGCTCTTTGTTCTTACCTGCTCCATCCCAACCTCCGCCAGCATTCCCAGCGTTTGGTCCAGCGGCACCATGGAAATGATCGGTGGGGTGCCTGTAAGAAACCGGCTGATCCCCTTTCCGGGCCTGTATTTCAGTCCGAATTCGAAAGGCGATAATTCACCGAACCAACCCCAGATGGGGGAATGTAGTTGGTCTTGCAGCTCCTTTTTTACATACAGGAATGCCGGTGCCCCCGGACCACCGTTGAGGTACTTGTAAGTACACCCCACTGCAAGGTCTGCTCCTGCGCTGTTCAATGAAACAGGTACAGCCCCGATACTGTGACTGAGGTCCCACAAGACCATTGCACCGTGGCGATGCGCTATTTCTGTCACTGCCTCCATATCATACATAAATGCACTTTTGAAGACCACGTGGGAGAGGCTGACCAGCGCTGTGTCCTCATCAATGGCCTCCTCCATCTGAACAGTGCTGATGGTCATTCCATCTTCAGATTCAATTACCACGAGCTCATGATCACTACCATGTTGCTCCACCAATCCCTGCAGGACATAAATGTCGGAGGGAAAATTAAGGTTGTCGGTAATGATCTTTTTTCTTCCCTGCCGGTGGGCCAGGGCAGCTGCTGCAAGTTTGTAGAGGTTGACAGATGTTGAATCGGAAACGACAATTTCTCCTGCTGAAGCCCCGGCAATGGTTGCGATCCTGTCGCCCAGTGTAAAACTCTGTGTATACCAGCCTTCGTTCCAGGACCTGATGAGCCGGTCGCCCCAGGCGTGCCCAACGGTATCATTTATACCTTCAAATGCCTTTCCCGGCAACCTTCCCAGTGAGTTTCCATCCAGGTAGATCAGCTGCTCGTCTGTAATCCTGAATTGCGCGCGGTATGACCTCAATGGATCTTTTTGATCGTGTTCCCTGGCAACTTCGAGTGTTGGTAGCGTCATGATCATGAAATTTTGTTGCTAAGCTACGCATTATTCCCATCAACATCCCGGTTCAGTACACTGTATGGATTCATATACCTGGCTGAACCTGTATCCGGGCCTGCGGGTCCCCAACAACATCATCCCACCATACTTCCAGCAGCCTTATCCAGGAACCATTCCATCTGGCCCTGGGGAGCTGCCAGTGAAGCCGGATAATCTGAATAGTTGCCAGTCCGCGTAATCACCTTCTGAACGATGGCCGCTTTTTCCTGTCCGGCTACCAGGAACAGAACCCTGTTCGCGGCATTGATCAGCCGGCCGGTGAAGGTTACCCTGTGCTGTCCTGTTTCCGGGTGCACACCCACGGTGCAGAGTTGTGGTTCATTCCACAGTTGCGACTGGTCCGGGAAAATCGAGGCTGTATGACCGTCGGCTCCCATTCCCAGGAAAATAATATCAAAAACAGGAATGGCTGCATCGGTGCCCACCTGTGCATGGATCAGCTTACCGTATCGTTTTGCTTCCTCCGCCGGGTCATTTTCTCCTCTTATCCTGAAATATGCGTCTTCCGGAACATTCAATGGCGACAGGAATTCACGATAAGCCACTCCAAAATTGCTTTCGGGGTGGTCCGGTGGAACACACCGCTCATCTACCCAATAGAACCTTATGTTGCCCCAGTCGATTCCTGGTTCCATTGCAACCATTGCACGGAAGAAAAGGCTGGGTGTACTTCCTCCTGAAAGTGCAATATTTACCTGCTCTTTCTCCCTGGCAAGGCGATTCACCAAGTCAGAGAATTCATTTGCCAGGCTTTCGGCAAGTATTTGCTTGTCCGCAAATATCCTGATGTTGGGTGATGTGCTCATAACTCGCAATATAATCCATCATCGGCAAAGTTCTTACAGGGATAACGCCAGGTCTTATCCGCTCCCTCGATCATCTGGTCAGACTGTTCCGGTCCCCAGGTCCCGCATGGATATCCAAAAAGCGGGAAATCCGGATCCTCCTTCCATCGCTCAAGAATGGGCAGAACGAATTTCCAGGCTGCTTCTACTGCGTCGCCCCGCGCATAGAGCGTGGAATCACCCTGCATACAATCGAGCAGCAGTCGTTCATAAGCCTCCGGGATATCGGCATTTGAAAGGTCCTCGTAATGAAAGTCCATGTTCACATTCTGCACATTGTACCCGGCACCCTGTACCTTCATGCCAAACTTCAACAGGATTCCTTCATCCGGCTGGATCCTTATCACCAGTTGGTTATCGGAGTTATACCCTGCATCCTCGCTGCAAAAAAGTGTATGTGGCGAAGGTTTGAAATGGATCACGATCTCGGTGACCTTGGTGGGCAACCGCTTTCCTGTGCGTATGTAGAATGGAACGCCTCCCCAGCGCCAGTTGTCGATATACAACTTCAGGGCAACAAATGTTTCCGTGCGGCTCTCTTCCGGGACACCCTTTTCTGCACGGTAGGACGGCATTAATTCGCCACGGACATGGGATTCACCGTACTGTCCCCTGATCACGGATTTCTCTATTTGCTCCTTTTTCAGTGGCCGGAGTGACTGGAAAACCTTCAGCATTTCATTCCTGATGGTATCGGAATTAATTTCTGAAGGTGGTTCCATGGCCACCAGTGCAACTAATTGCAGGAGGTGATTTTGCAGCATATCCCTGAGTGCCCCCGACCTGTCGTAATAACCACCCCTGGTAGCCACTCCCTGGCTCTCAGCCGATGTAATCTCAATGTGGTCGATATAATTCCTGTTCCACAATGGTTCAAAGATACCATTCGAGAATCGCGTTACCAGGATATTTTGCACCGTTTCCTTGCCAAGATAATGGTCGATCCTGTATACCTGGTCCTCCCGAAGCTCTTCGAGGAGCTTTTTATTCAGATCCTGTGCAGATGCGAGGTCAAGCCCGAATGGTTTTT
>CAZOXI010000031.1:0-9220 GCA_964583445.1 uncultured Bacteroidaceae bacterium
AATTTTACCTTCCCTGCATACCCGGTCATGAACAATGGTTCGGTAATCAATATGAACAATGGTGGGAATGCATATGAATGGGCGTTGCAGTCCGTTTTTGGTCGTCTGAATTACAACTATAATGAGAAATATCTATTTGAAGCAAACTTGCGTTATGACGGCTCTTCACGATTTGCCGAAGGCCACAAATTTGGATTATTTCCGTCATTTTCAGCAGGATGGAGAGTATCAGAAGAGGCTTTCATGGAGAATAATGATTGGATGAGCTACTTAAAATTGAGGGCTTCATGGGGCAGGCTCGGGAACCAGAATATTGGTAACTATCCTTTTGCATCAGTTATTAATCTCGGACTTGATTATGTTTTAAATGATGTGCCAGTTCCCGGGGCAGCGCTTACTGCAATGGCCAATGAGCTGATCAGCTGGGAATCTAGTACAAGTGCGAATATCGGGATCGATCTTGGATTGTTCAATAAGATATCTGCCACCTTTGAGTACTATATCCGGAACACACACGATATTCTGCTCCGCTTACCAATACCAGAAACCATCGGGCTTTCTGCTCCTTATCAAAATGCAGGGATTGTCAGAAATACAGGTTGGGATCTGAGCGTGAACTATCGAAACAGGGACAATCAATTTAAATATGATATTGGATTATACCTGTCTGATGTCAGGAATGAAGTTGTTGATTTAAAAGAGACGGGACCCTACATTAGCCAATTCAGGATTACAGAAGTGGGGTATCCAATTAGTTCACTCTATATGTATGAATCGGATGGAATTTTTCAAAACCAGGATGAGATTGATGCCCATGCCAGTCAATTTGGAACCCTGGCACCGGGTGATTTACGTTATGTAGATCAGTTGACTGTAGACACTGATGGTGATGGAGTACCTGATGATGTGGATGGTGTTATCAATGCTGATGACAGAATTGTTGTGGGTAGTACGATTCCGAGGTATTCCTTCGGACTGAATCTTGGTGCTGAATATAGGGGATTTGATATTTCTGCATTTATACAGGGCGTTGGCAAGAGAGATGCTTACTTGTCAGGAAATGTAGGTTGGGCATTCTATTCTTTTGGAAATATCCAGGAGTACCAGATGGACAGTTGGGCTGAAGGTAATGAGGATGCAAGCATGCCACGTGTAGTTGACGGATCCAGTCACAATAATTTCCAGCATACTGATTTTTACATCCATAACGGGGCCTATGCAAGGTTAAAAACAATGCAATTAGGCTACTCATTGCCAGACAAATGGATCAATTCGATCAGAGTCAGTAAGCTACGAATCTATATGTCTGGAAACAACCTGTATACATTCAGTCAGCTACCTGATGGCTGGGATCCAGAGCAACCTTCAGGTGACGTACGAAATTATCCTATCACCAAAAACTATGTATTTGGTATGAATATTACTTTCTAATCAACTCAATAAACTAATAACAGCACTATGAAAACATATATAATATTCATTATTACAGCAATGGTACTTCTCGTATCTTGCGAAGGTTACCTGGATAAATTTCCACTTGATGCACCTTCAAGTGAAACATTTCCTCAAACAGTCGAAGAACTTGAGTTAGCAATTAACGGGGCATATAATGCACTCTATTTTAACCAGGATTATATGCAAGCTGAATTGTGGTTTGACGGTGCGACGGATATTTGTTTTATCAGGGGTACCTTTTTAGCAATTGATGGTATTGTTATGTCCACTGCAACGCCTTCAACATATATTTTCTCTACCGTCTGGGAACGTCGTTACGCTGCAATTCAGCGCTCCAATTTTATCCTTGAGAATATTGAAACTGCAAGGGAGAACATTGATACAACAATCACCAACCGGGTGGAAGCAGAAGCAAAATTCCTGAGGGCATACCATTACATGCAGCTAACGGAGCTATTTGGAGATGTTCCTTTTGTTACTCAATCTTTGAATATAGATAATGCTAACCTGCCCAGGGGAAAAAAATCTGTGATTGTTGATGCATTAATATCAGACCTGAATTTTGCCGTACAATATTTACCTGACAGCTATACAGCAGCATTAACAGGCAAGGCTACACGTGGTGCTGCAGCAGCTTTACTTTCAAGGATAGCTTTGTATAATGAGCGTTTTGATATCGCCAAATCAGCAGCTGAGGAAGTTATGGCAATTGGCTATACCTTACATCCTGATTACGGTGAGTTATTCCAGATCGGTGGCAAAAATTCCAATGAGATCATATTTAATCTTTCCTACCATCAGGACGTTGTGAGGAATTTTAGCCAGGTAATTATGAACACCCGTGCTGGAAGTGGATGGAGCGTTTCAGTACCAACCCAATGGCTTGTGGATTCATATCTATGTAGCGACGGTCTACCTATTGATGAATCTCCATTATATGACCAGGCTAATCCCTATGCAAACAGGGATTCGAGGTTAGGTCACAGCATTGTTGTACCTCAGTCATCTTTTGCCGGTTATACCTTTGAAACTCATCCCGACAGTATACAAACCTGGTACAAAGGAACAAGGGTAAATAACCAGGAAGTAACTAATGCCTACGCAACATTTACAGGATATGTGTGGCGGAAAAACTGTGATGAATCTGTATTTGAAACAACGTGGAGAGGATCTGTGATGCCATTAACCCTTATCAGGTATGCTGAAGTTTTATTGAATTATGCTGAAGCTAAAATTGAAACTAACGATATAGATGCATCTGTATACGAGGCAATTAATCAGATCAGACAGCGTGCAGGCATGCCAGATATTCCTGGTGGGCTGTCGCAGGAGGAGTTGCGGGATGTGTTGCGCCAAGAGAGAAAAATTGAGCTGGCAGGGGAAGGATTACGCTTGTTTGATATTCGCAGATGGAAAATTGCTGAGCATGTCTTACCAGGAGATTTGCCAGGTAGAAAGTACAAAGACGTATGGTACAGTCCCGGTGTTCCTGATATAAACCAATATGGGCATCCGGTATATAGTAATCAAAATGATATTTTCAACGTAATTCAGGCCAGAACCTTTGATCTCACACGTGATTATCTTTGGCCGATTCCACAGAAAGAGAGAGATATTAATATAAACTTGACACAAAATGATGGTTATTAAAAAGACAATATCCTTGTTAAACAAACTATTTCTGGTATTTACACTTAGTGTAGCTACCATGGGTACTAACGCGCAATCGAAGATTTATCCGGAATGGGATGGCTTTCAAAGATCCCAGGAATCTGTGCGGGATGTAGATACATATTTCGCACAGAATGGGCGAGAGAATATATCCATATTACAAAATGAGACAGAGACGCGTGTTGCTGTTTTCTCCTTTGACTTATCAGAGATTAACATGGATATGGAAAATGTTGAATTGCAATTGTATAACATTTCTTCCAACGCGATAAAAAATCCAAACCTGCTTCTTTATGCGAAGCAACATGACCTTGCGAGTGATGTGGCTCCTACCTGGCATAAGTTAGATTTATCCACATCATTTGGGGATCATGTTGTAACATCTCCGATATCGGATGATGATCAATTCTCATTTATGTCATTTTCAGGTACTGATCTTGACCAGATAGTCAATGAAGCAAAAGCTGCAGGAAAGAAGCTGGCATTGATCCTCAGGTATCCTGAAAGAGCAATGGATGGAACTTCAATCAAATTTGAGAATACCAATGCAGAAAATGGTTCAGGCCTTGATATTGATTCCTCTCTTATTGATTCACAAAGTCCTGCTGATGTTCAACCCTATACAAAGGTTGGAAGCGATGGCTACACGCTGGTTTTTTCCGATGAATTCACTGATTCCGGAATCGACAATTCCAAATGGAATGTGCAGGATAATTTTTACCGGGACAGAGGTGATATTAAGCTTTACGCTGATGGAAATCAGATAGAGGAAAAGGATGGACATATGTATATCTATTACGAGAAGGATCAGACCAGGCAGGATTCCTACCTGGCAGGCAGAGTAGATTCAAAAGGCAAATATGCACCTACCTATGGTTTCCTGGAGTGTAAAATGCATCTTGTAAAACCAGATGGTCATCAAACTGCATTCTGGATGATGCCGGAAGGAAATGGTATGAGCGTGCCCGAGGGTGTTGACGGAACAGCTAATGATGGCGCGGAGATTGATATTATTGAAGGAAATAAAACAAATACTTTCTCCATCGGGATGCACTATGATGGTTATGGTTCAGATCGCAAGCATATCGGCAAGAATGTTGAAGCTACCGGTATGCATGATATCGAATATCATATTATTGGGTTTGAATGGGACAAGAACTTTATACGTTGGTATTTTAACGGTGAGGTGGTATATGAAACCAGCAACCCGGGCTTAATCCCTCATGTGCCTCACTTCCTGTATTTCTCAGGTAGCATTTGGGGTAACAGCACCTGGGTGGATGGAAGCATA
The DNA here is from genome assembly GCA_964583445.1 of uncultured Bacteroidaceae bacterium. Lineage (GTDB taxonomy): Bacteria > Bacteroidota > Bacteroidia > Bacteroidales > M55B112. The sequence goes on from CAZOXI010000031.1 coordinate 4,418, forward strand.
TTTACGAATACCTATGTTCAGATGGGAGGTGTGGATAAGGCTTATATTGACTGGGTGCGTGTATATCAAAAACCAGGAGAGGATCATAAGCCGGTCCTTAAGTATTCCACACCAACCAAAGTTGATGGGTTTGAGGAAGAAACCGGTACTGTTATCTACCCGAATCCGGCTTCTTCTGTGGTTCATTTTTCGGAAGAGATTAGCAGTGTACGCCTATTTAGCTACAATGGGAAACTGCTCAAAACCCTGCAGTCCGTTTCCCAGGTTTATGTTGCCGATTTAATATATGGTATATATTTTATTGAACTAAGGATGAAAAATGGAGTCATTGCCAGGGAGAAACTTCTTATTTTATAAAATTACACGGTACGTAGGAGTATCATGGTAATCCGTGCATTGGAACCAAATATTAACACGACCGTAATTACAATCAATTTTATGTTTCATATTTTTTTCATTCAGTGTTCCTCTTGTTTTTGAATGGCTCTATAATTTTAAAAGCTACTTTGCAATAAGGAATTCACATATGTGTAGTGATTTTTATTTTTTCTTCGGTCAATCCCTTGCTTGTCGCGTTGAGGATAATTTCTCCTTCATTTTGTGAGGACTGAACAAGCACCATAGCATTTCCATTAAAGGCTTTGCGTTTAGGTTCAACAAATGATTCAAGGCTCGTGGGATCGCCATTCCCCACTGCTTTTATGATTCCCTGGCCGGTTACAGAATAGTCAATCAAATGATCAGCATTCGGACAAATTATCCCGTTTTTATCTACCACCGATACAGTGATAAATGCGAGCTCTTTTCCATCTGCAACTATCTCTGTACGATCTGCTTCCAGCACAATTTTGGCAGGTTCTCCCACGGTTTTGACTACAGTCTCTTTCACCGGTTAGTTGTTCTCATCCAGCGCAACGACTTTTAATTCTCCGGGTTCGTATGTTATACTATCCCATACCAATCGGTATGTGGTGTACAATTCGGAAGGATCTTTCTCCCGGACACCGAGGCTTTTACCATTCAGGAACAATTCTCCTTTTTCAAAACTGGTATAACAATGTGCTGAAACTTTTTGTCCGGGCTCCCAGTTCCAGTGTGGCAACAGGTGCAATACCTCTTTATCGGTCCATTTGCTCTGATAAAGGTAAAACCTGTCTTTTGGAATACCGCATAGGTCAACTATGCCAAAATATGAGCAACGGGATGGCCACTCTTCATTAAACGGGGTGGGCTCTCCAAGGTAATCGAACCCGGTCCATACAAACTCCCCGGCAATAAATCTGAAGGAATCCTGCGCTGCAAACTCCCGGTCGGGGGAGTTGGCCCAACGGGGAAATTCCATATCAAAAGCGTTAGAATGATGAGGTTCGCGGGTATAATGAACCCGTTCTATTGCGGGAAAAAAATATTCACCGCGTGAACTGACAGTGGATGCTGTTTCGCTTCCATACATTTTCCAGCCGGGGGATTGTGGCTGGTGCGAATGGCGTTACAGCCCATTTCCTGTAGCAATTTCATGCGATGGCGCATTGAAGAAACATTGAATGCTGCTCCCAGTGGTCCCAAGTCGTGATGCAGGCAGACCCCCTTCAGCTGAACACGTTTTCCATTCAGGAAAAACCCATCGTTATTTGTGAATTCAAAATACCTGAATCCGAATGAAGCATACCCATAAGGCCATTCCCCGATAAATTGTCAATTCAGATATACCTTCGCATGACTCATGGCCCCGTCGAATTCCAGATGAATGCGTTTATTCTTATAGGATTCCGGAATAATCAGTGATTTCCGGTACCATCCCACCCCAATATGCAGCAATGCCCCGGTACGCCCGGTGCGAAGCCTGGGTTTCCGCTCTCCATCCTCTATCACTGTTGTTTCCTGCGCATCGATTGATTTGTCAAACTCACCTGAAATGGCCCAGTCGTGGGGAACGGAAACGATTTCCCAACCTGTTGTACTTGTGTTCGGTTCTGCTGCCCCGGACACCTCTTCATTGATAAATTTCCAATCTTTTTCTAAAAGCAACGTTGTTCTTGACGCTTGATGATTTGAACAGCTCACGAAAAACGGGAGCAAAAGAGAGAAGATGATAAGATGCTTCATTATTTTTATTTTATGTGACTATCGGTTATCATTGCAGAATGGAATAGTTACAAGAGATAAGTTACTTACCTCTCGAAATAATCCAGGTTCCAGGAATCATTCCATGTAATTGACATCCTGTCTCTTTTCAGATCTATAGGTAGCCATATGTATAGATTATCAAAAGGATGATCCGGTTTATTAATGTCGAAAAATGCGATGAATGCATCCTTCTTGCCTTCCACTTCAATAATAAAGGACGGTTGTCCCCCGTAAGTTTTTTCAGGACCCAGTCCATTGTGTGGATTAATTCCCTTACATGGATTGCCATGGTCTTCCCAGGGTCCGTATAGGGACTTACTCGAAAAATATCTTGCAGGATTAGGTGCCCAGCCAGTTGACCCGGATGCTAACATGTGATAAATGCCGTTCCTTTTAAAAATTGCAGGAGCTTCGGTATGACTCGTAATCCCTTCACATACTTCGTACTTACCCTCTGGCAATAAATAGTCATCGCGCATCTTTCCAATGACAAATACCTTATCCGGTTTTCTAACTGTAAGGTGATATAATTCCCCGTTATCATCCTTAAACATAGCATAATCACCTGTACCGTTTGGGGAATTACCTCCCAGGAACTTATGCTTATAATTAAAAGGACCCAGTGGACTATCAGATACGGCTACACCAACATATCCAACGGAAGTGCCTTTTTTTCTGAGATATAGCTTGAAGAAGAGAACAAACTTCTTAGTATATTCATTGTACACAACTTTTGGCCGGTCCTGGTTGCAATCAAATGACAGGTCACTTAAGGTATCTTCCTTTGTTAAGCTCAATACCATTCCCTGGTCGTGCCAATCCACCAGGTTTGTTGAAGCGTAGCAGTGCACGCCACCATCTGCATGTTCTTTTTCGGAAAGACCTTCAACCTTCTCTTCTCCATACCAATAATAAATGCCATCGTAAAAAATAACACCGCCTCCATGAGCATTTATTCTTTTCCCACTTGCATCCTTCCAAATCTTGCCCGGATATATTAATTTATTTTCTTCATCCTGGCCATTTAGAGTACTGCATGAAAAAACAAACATTAATGAGGATAGAAAAATTAATCTAAGCATATGCATAACTGTTTATTTACAAATCTAATAATTCCTGTAGCCAATCTTTAAGCATTTTCCCCTCCGGGATAGCCATGAATAGTCAGTAAATGGCATGATTAACAAAAGGCAGATCAACAAAGTAAAATTTCCCTGCTGCAGGATTTCCGTAAGAGTTCTTAGGCTGTTGTATTATGCGTGTAACAACAGTTATGTCTGTTGGCCTGCCGGCAAGTTTTACATGATACTTGTTCCCTGGAATGACTGCTTCATAGGCTGCGGACCATTTACTTACTGCTCCATTCGATACCCTTTTGATCCTGAACTTATATTTACCAGGATGTAAATCATACACTTTGGTCGCACCACGAAGACCAATGACATCAACTATTTCTGGAGTACCGCCTTCTATTGTAAATTCAATTTGATAGTTATCGTTCTTATCCAATACAGAAAAGCCCAGCATACAGGAATTTTCCAGTGGAATTACCGCCCAGATTGTTGGAACTTTACTTGAAAGGCTATCTGGTACAGGAAACATTGATGGCAATGGATTATGATGGACAGATGAAGTAAAAAGCTCTTGTATTTCTACGGATGCCTTCTTCGGTTGCCGCCAACTGTTATAAACCCCCCATGTGCGGTTCTGATCGACGGGGGTACCTCTAAAATTACTTCGGTAGTCATTGTATGACCACAGGACACAGCCGATAACATAATCAAGTTCTTTGCAATTGTTTATTGCCCTTTTTAATGATTCAGCGAGACCTGATTGTGATAGATCTTCACCCAGCATCTCTTTCCCTATTTCAGTAACGAATATTGGCTTTTCCGGCCATACTGCATGGCAACGCCTGGCTACTCTGGATGCATCACCGTAACTGTTAATACAAATAATATCACAAAGGTCAGCAGGATCAACCCCGGTTTTGCCTGCACTTCCGGCTGTATAGCTTACATAGGTTTTCAGACGTGACGAATCTATTGAGTTAACATGGGAAAGCATGGATTCAACAAATGCATATACTCGCGGGCTCATTTGGCGGCCCTCAAGATTTACATCTGCGATCTCATTTGCAACTGACCATCCAATTACAGATGGATGGTTGTAATCACGTACTATCATTTCAGTCAACCATTGTTTTGTGAGCGGATTATCTGGTATTATTTGAGGATCATCTTTCCCCCAAACCGGTATTTCTTCGATTAAAAGCATGCCCACTTCATCACAATACTCCAATAAGTTCTTAGCCTGTGGATAATGCATTATTCGAGTGAAATTACAGCCCATAGCTTTCAACACATCTATGTCGAATTTGACCAGGTGGTCAGGTTCAGTTTGCCCATAAGCCCTGTGATCCGAAATCCTGTTAAAACCATGGAAGTGTATTTCATTGCCATTCAATAGAAGTTTTGTTCCGCTGGTTTCAATTTTACGAATCCCAAACCTGTCTTCGGTTTTATGAATTATAGAATTATCTCCTGCATGAAGTGTTGTGTAAAGCTTATAAAGATTTGGATTTTCAGTGTCCCAGAGTTGTACATCCCCTGGATTTAGCTGAATTTCTATACGCTCAACTTTTTCGGCATTGGGTCCTAGATATATAGAATGCTT
>CAZOXI010000031.1:9230-13948 GCA_964583445.1 uncultured Bacteroidaceae bacterium
GAGGAAATCAGCCTTCCATCAAACTCCTGGTCAGAATTGTTTTTTATTTTTATAGCGAGAGAAATACAGGCACTACCCGACTCAAGGTCAGGTTCTGCAGTAACATGTTGATAAGCAATCCGCTGCTGTTTGTTACGAATTAATTTTACCTCTCGGCTTATTCCACCCCAGCGCCACCAGGCTCCCCGTTGATATTCATTATTCACAGATAGTGAAATAAGGTTTGTTTTGCCGGGCAGAAGAATTTCTGAAATATCAAACTCAAAGGGGGTATAGCCACCAATATGCTTTCCTAAATATATTCCGTTTAGCCAAACTTCTGTTGTCTGGGAGACAGCTCCAAAATAGATACGTATAACACTACCATCCCAATCTATCGGGACAGAAAACTCTTTTCTGTAACAAGCAGTTCCAACAAATTCAGAATAGGCATTTTCAGTATCCCAGTTTCCAGGAACTTTTAATTTGTCCCACCCTTTGCAGGAATATCCGGTTTGGACCCATTCATAACTACTAGCCAGGTGTGAATCTGTACAAAAGCTCCACCATCCATTTAAGGATTTCTGTTCTTCCCCTGAATTAAAAAAATCTTTACTGCTATTAGCATCAGCATTCGTGCAAACCGAAGAAAGAAACAATGAGAGAACAATCCTATTTATCAATTTCATATGCTATCGTTGGTATGCGCTAAATTTATAGGAAATAGAAAATCGCATCCCTGTTTCGAAATAACATACTTGAACAGGGATGCGATGTAATACAAACTACTAACTAAACTACTACTTTATATATACTTTATTATTGCTTGATTTTCCATCAAGAGTTTTGATATTTGCAATGTACAAGCCTGGCTGAACATCTGAAATATTTATCTGGCCTGAGGCGACATTGCTTTCCATAACAAGTGCGCCAGTAATTGAGTAGAGTTGTACACTCATTATCACCTCAGAGAAATAGATCACATCTGATGCAGGATTCGGGAATACACTTACTGTATTCACGTTTTTCATTTCTACTGAAACCACTTCTTCAACTACTTTCAGAACCGGACCATTCCCACTTTCGTTCATTGAACTATGAACCTTAAGAGTTTTTGAACCATCAACTTCATCATTGTATTTAAGTACCAGGCAAAGTGGTTTTCCTGCGGTTTTACAAGCTGCCGCTTCTGTTGTAAGTTGCTCACTTGTCAGAGATATCCAGCTTAAACTATCAGTGGTTGCCAGTGTAAAAGATTTCACCAAAGTTCCGTATCCTTCACCAAGACCTAAATGACCCCAGGTAGGAACTGAATCTATATTTGTATATTCTTTTACATAGATTTCAAGGTTGGCTCCGTCTCCGAGATCAGCATTCGCACTGTTGTAGTATTCGAGTATTACAGACTGGATAGCATCAGGTGCATCATCCAATAGAAATGCCATGGTTATAACCCTGTTTTCAAATGTTGATCCGTCATTTAAAGAGTGAAACATGGATAGTTCGGTTCTTCCCGCACCTTGCGCAGAATAGTCAGCATAACTTGTGTGCCGTTTATCAGGATTATTTGGCCATCCTCTTGTAAATGCATCCCAAATAGGAGCAATAGAGGTTGTGTCTTGTGCGTACATTCCAAATGAAATGGCCAGGAAAAGCGTTGCTAGAAGTAGATTTTTTTTCATAATAATTAATTTTAGTTAGATTAAAAATATCATATTTTAGTTCATCTCCAGAGCTTAGAGAATATTTGGATAATCCTTTTTTTGAGTTTCGTATTTAATTCCAAAACAATATTACATAATTCGATAGCCCGTGTTACAGACTGAATAAAAATAATTACCGGAAACGTTTCCGAAAACGTTTTTATTTTCCGGTAACGTTTTCGGAGCTATGATTTTATTTAGGAAATCAGAGAAAAGATTAACAGCTTAAGAATGAAATCGGAGATTAATTAATTCACTTAAAAGCATTATGGGTCATTCTCGACTTTAATCATTCCTATTTCGACAATTCAGCAATAACCACTCGATTTGTGTTCTGTTATACCCTTACTGAAATCATATTAGATTTCAGAAAGTTGTGCAATTTTATTCTAATTATTATGAACAATCTGGTCAAACAAGGATACAAGTATTAATTCCAGTAACGCTTCATAACTTTGTTTTTGTAAAATTGGATTTTAAGGGGTAACTGAAAAGGAAAGTCACGGTTGTTATATCTTCAATATCAAGTTTCATGCTAAGTGTATCCAATAGCATCTCTCTGATCTTAGAAAATGCCAGCATGATTTGAATGTTTACCTGAATAGATCTTTTGCTGCTTAATACACTGGATAGCATGGCCACCCATACTCAGTTTATGTAAATATTTACATTATTCAGTGAAAGCAAATTGCATTTTCCTGGTGTCGCCCCAACTTGATATCACAATTTGTGACATCAAGATTTCGAACTCATCATTAGTCAATTGAAACATGAACTCTTCAGTAAAACGTTCGATATTTCTGCTAACAGCCTGGTTCAACACTCTGGTTTCAACTTCATATAGCTCCGCCAAATCCCTGTCAAGCATTATTTTCTTATTGCGTACGACATAAATCTTGCTGGTAACAAGCGTTTCCCGGATAGCATATTCCTTATTTTTATTTTCCATAACACTTGTTAATGTGTTAAAGAGATGGTTTTCAAATAAAAATTCTTGCATATCGCTCTTCAAATAATTGCGAATAGGTTTCTTTCATTTCATGCGACAGAAAAGAGCTATTTATCCACTGAATAGCCTTTACTTTGTTTTTGTAGAAACGATTAAAAACTCCCCTAATTTGCTTAGGTGTTAAGCCTAATCCTTCTCCAAGTCTTTCAAAATGCTCTCGCTTGATTTTTTTCTTTTTTCCCTGCATTGTCAATGCAATTTCCTCATCATCTTCAGGATTAATAATGGTTACATTTAGTAAATCATATGCAGGAGAAAGAATCCATCCTGGCACAGCTTCTATCATTGAATAATTCTTTAGATGCATGTCATTGTTCCCTGAAAGAAAACTAAATAGAATTAACTCAAAGAAAAAGAGTATATCCAAAATAGGGTTGTCAGAATAACTGCTTAAAGCTTTCCCAATCTTTTCCAACGAACTTTTATATTTATCAAAGGCTTCAGTAATCTGAAACATATCAATCATATGAATTTTCTCACCATCATCTTTTCTGTCAACTCTTCTGGTTATATATGAGAGCTCTCCTGATGCCAATCTAATTAAACTCGAAGGAACTACCCGTATTCCATAAGCCTCTGCAATTCTCATAGTTAGGTGTTCATTTTGAGGCATCTCAGGATAATCCTCAGATGGAGGCTTTAAAATATATCCTCCTCCCAAAGCACCAACTACTGTTAATCTGGTATTTGATGTCATTTGAGTTTCCTTAATTAATGACATTGACAATTTCGCCTGAACACCTGGAACTGAAATACTTCTTTCTACAACTTTTTTAGCCAAATCAACCATTTGATCTAATGAGTAAGGCAATTCAGGAGCATGCTTCGATCCAAAAAATTCTAAACTGCATTTCTCATGAAAATCAGTTTCTCCTTCTAGTGGTTTATAACAATACAGACACTTACTCATTTTCTTCTGATATAGGTACAACACTGACTGCTCCGATACAATTCCTGCAACATGCCAAAAGAAGTCCCATTCGGTCATTTGGATTTATCTTCCAGCCTTTTACAGCAATATCCAATAACCATCCTTCCGGTATTAGTCCTTCAAAAAAGGGAAACAATCTTTTTTCTATATATGGATTCTTTCTTACAGGCATAGAAAAAGTAATGAACGCATCAGGGTGACTCACAACATATTGTTCATCATACTGAAAAACAAATTCTCCTTCATTGGTTTCTGTCAGCTTTCCCGCCAATGATTCCTTATAGTATACCATTGCACTTCTCATTTTGATAATTGTTTACTGTTAACGGGAGCTAATTCATGTCCAAACATTCGTAAAACCAAATTTACTTTATCAAGATTCATATTGGTTTTTCCCTGCTCAATTTTCCTGACTACGGTAAGTGCGACTCCAGCTCGCTCAGCAAATTCCTCCTGAGTAAGATTTGCTTCTTTCCGCCGTTCTTTTACAAATACTGATAAAGTTTTCATTATATGCATTTAAATATAATATGATATAAATATACAAAACTATACGCAATTACATATAATTAATCACAATAATTTAATATTATATGCATAAACATATAGTAATTCCCCATTATATTCTAAAAACTACTCAACTACAACAGACATACTAAGGCTTTAAATAAAAAACGTCAATATCTAACATCAAATGTCAATTCCCTGTTCTCTATAAAGCATTCATTTTCAATTGGTAGTAAGGATAATCGAGTAGGAAGGTAGGGAATAATTCCCTACCTGTCCTCTCACACCACCCTGCATACCGTTCGGTACAGGGCGGTTCCTTAAATAATAACTCTAACAGACCTGTAGTAGTCCGAGAAAAAGACGTATCCAGCCTGATTAAGACGCTCATTAGTGATAGTACGTGCCAGAATATAACTATTTGCGATGTGCCAATAGCCTTTCCTGGTATTTGCCCATTCCCAGTAATCTTGTTTCAACCGTGCTTCATACTCCGTTTCCGCACGTCTGTGAGACCTCCCCGGGTAAGAACATTAACTTTCATCCCATATACCTGCTGCATTTACCTTGGTTACCCCGGACAGTATCG
>CAZOXI010000032.1:0-13901 GCA_964583445.1 uncultured Bacteroidaceae bacterium
CTTATGAGAAAGTAAAATAAATTATCATGAGACAACTGATCACATTTTCCATAGCCATCCTGTTCACAGGAACCACATTGTCAGCACAAACCCTTGCCACTGAGAAGCTCTACCAGAAATACAGGGGTGAAGAAGGTGTCGTGTCTGTCTGGCTTCCCGGTATTGCGATGAAATTGGCTGCATCTATTGCAGACCTGGAATATGAAGAAGAAGCTTTCCTGAGATCTATCAGGTCACTGCGTGTACTCACCATTGAAGAAAATGATCTGTACCCGGGTGTAAACTTCGCGCGTGAAGCAAATATCCATAACGGCCGGAATGGCTACCATGTCCTGGTGCAGGTGCATTCCGACGGCGAAGATGTACTGATCCTTGGCAAAGAAAAACGGGGAAAGCTGAAGGACATGCTGATCCTTGTCGGAGGTGAGGAAAATGTTATGGTACATATCAAGGGAAAAATGCACGCCGATATGATGGGATCACTTGCACGTATTGCCGGGGTGGAGAACCTTGGACAGCTGACCCAGCTATAACATTTCTCCCCAATTCATACATCCGGGATGACATCATTCGTCAGAAATAACAGTGATGGCAATATTCCTTTGACTCCTCGGTCCGTCAAACTCACACAGGAAAATATTTTGCCAGGTCGATAATCCCATGGTACCGTTGATGATCGGAATCGTCTCCTGCGGTCCCACAATACCTGCCTTCAAATGTGCATCCCCGTTGCCGTCCTGGCGGTCGTGTTCCCAGACACCCTGTGGAATAAGTTTCTTCAACAGGCTGATCACGTCACGCTGCACCGATTCATCCCAGTTTTCCTGGATCATGATCCCCGCAGTCGCTCCCTGTACGTATACATTTACAAGTCCGGATTGTACCCCGCTTTCTGATACGATGGCCTCCACCTGGCGGGTAATGTCATACAATGCGTTCTGTGCCGGGGTGGATATGTGAATGGTTTGTTGCATCGAATTCATTGATCATCTTTGAAAGATACAATCTTTAGCAATTCCTTGAAAGAAAACGACATATTTTTGCATGCGGCTGGTAAGAAATTCCCGTATCTGCCTGGCAGAATTAGTCGAATCTCTTTTGACTTTTACGAGGTTCAGCAAATAAAATACCCACTTCTCCGGCTATCCGCTTCAATGACTTATCTCTTGTCCATATAGATACATGATGTATCATTGCTGAAGCAAGTAAATGAATATCAATAAATCCCAATCCTTTACCAAAAAGTTTCCTCTTTTCTATTAAGGCATAGACTTCTTCATCTAAAACCACATGAATGACCGGAAGTGACCGGAGAAGCGCAAGGATTTCCTTTCGATTTGATATATTGCCACATGCCAGTTCACCAAGCACAAATGGATGCATGCAAACCTGGTTGGCAAGCAATAGTTTTTTTAATTGCCCATCGCCATGGTAAAAGTGATCAATCCAAACAGAAGTATCTACCAGTATCATTCCATTCCTGATTTGCGCCTGGGGATATCCCTGATCTGTTTCTCTGTTCCTCCCAGTGATGCTAGTCGTCTGGCACTCTCCTGTGCAATCAAGGCTTCCAATCCCTTTCTTACTAAAGCAGTTTTTTCAGATATTCCTGTAAGTTCAGATGCTTTATTAAGAATTCTATCATCAATGTTCAATGTTGTTTTCATGTCTGCAAGATATACAATTAATATGTACATGTCAATACTATTTGTACATACCTGGCGTGGATTCATCTTTATTTTTTCCTATCTTGTCATTCGATAACGCTCATAATATGGCACAAGACCAGCAATCTTTCATTAGCACCCCGGATGGGGCCAACCTCTATCTCCACGAATGGACACCAGACAAGTCCTCCAAAGCGGTGATTCTGTATATCCACGGACTGGGAAGTCATGGCGGAAGACTGGACCACTGGGCGAAAAGGTTCAACGAAAAACAGGTGGCATTTGTGGCCTGCGACCAGCAGGGGCACGGGCGCACCGATGGCAAACGGGGAAGCATAAAGCATATCAGTCAAATGATCGGAGATGTACAAACCATGGTAAAAGTGGTACGTGCGAAATACCCGGGAATCCCGCTGATCCTATACGGGCAAAGCCTGGGAGGCAATATTGCACTGAACCATGTAATCGGATCAGATGAAAAGGTGGATGGTCTTGTCGTTTCATCTCCCTGGCTCAGGCTTGTCAACCCCCCTTCAAAGGCGCTTGTCGGCATTGTCAAATTCCTGAGAGCGATCGCCCCGCAATTCACCTTCTCAAACGGTCTCAACGCTGACGATATCTCAAGTGACAAAGCCGAAGCTGACAAATACAGGAATGATCCGTTGGTGCACGATAAGATCTCCGTCGGACTTTTCTTATCTGCAGAGGAGTCGGGCCTTTCTGCGCTTAAAAATGCAGGCAAGATCAGCTGTCCGTTCCTGCTCATGCATGGAACAGGTGACAAGATTACTTCCTTCGAAGCGAGCAGGGAATGTGCTGAAAATGCAGGAAGACAGACCACACTGAAACTCTGGGAGGGTGGATACCATGAATTACACCATGAGCCCATAAGAGACGAAGTCTTTCAGTTTATTGCAGATTGGATGAAACAGCAAAAACTCTTTTAACCAGCAATGCGGCATGAAATTCAGAAGCGAGATTGAGATACCGGAAATACATGTGAAGATCGGCTGTCAAAATCCGTTGATCATGCTCGGTTCCTGCTTCACGGAAAACATTGGGTCCTACCTGGAACAGCACCTGCTCAATGTTGCGGTCAATCCCTTCGGAGTGATTTACAACCCCATCAGCATCAGGAATGCCATCGAGGCGCTGATGCATAAGCAAAGCTACACCGCTGAGGATTTGAACCGGCACAATGAACTCTGGTTTTCCTTCGATCATTATACAAAATTTTCCGATCCCGATAAGCAGGTGGCACTGCGTAAGATCAACGATGCGTTCACAAAGGCCAAATCGCTTTTTACTGAAAGCGACCGGATGATCCTCACTTTTGGTACAGCTTTCATCTACACATTAAAAGAAAATGGCCGGATCGTGAACAACTGTCATAAAATACCTGCCCGTGAGTTCGATCGCAGGAAGCTGACCACTCATGAAATTACTGTTGCATATGCCGACCTCGTCGAAAAATTACTGACCTGGCACCCCGGGATGAAACTCCTGTTTACCGTCAGCCCGGTCAGGCACCTGAAAGACGGATTTATTGAAAACCAACGAAGCAAATCAACACTCCTGCTTGCCATTGATGACCTGGTGAAAGCATTCCCTGATTCATGCAGTTACTTTCCCTCCTATGAGATCATGATGGATGACCTGCGTGACTATCGCTTTTATGCCGAAGATCTTGTGCATCCCAATGAACTGGGGATGAACTATATCAGTGAATTGTTCCGCGATCATTGCCTGGACGAACAGGCGAGGCTGGTAACCAGGAAGATCGACCCGTTGACCAGGGCATTGAACCACCGACCCCTGCATACCCATACAGAAGCATACAGAAAATTCAGGGCCGCAACGAATGCAAAGGCAAGGAAACTAAAAAGTGATTTTCCGTTTCTTCAATGGTCAAAAATAGAACATTTAATGTAAAATAGGGCATTTAAGATATATTCTGTTTAACTTTTTTTTATCTTTAATTAACACTTGATGAACAAAACAGCAGGAAATTACGTTATCCAACAATCACAACAATAACGCAACTCTTGAATCAAGGATTATGAGACACTTTATCACAACTATTGCCCTGATATTGAGCTTTACTGCCAGCATGGTCTACGGTCAGAAAGGTATTATTGAAGGCAGGGTATATAATGAAAAAAATAATGAACCGGTCGAATTTGCCACCATTGCCATTTTTGGTACCAGCATAGGTTCCATCAGCGACCTTGATGGCAACTTTATTTTCACCGGTCTTGAGCCGGGATTTGTGGAACTGCGGGTTTCTTCGGTAGGTTTCGAAGACTATATATCAGAGGCGATCCAGGTGACCAATGCAGGCAGGCAATATATTGAAATTCCACTTGAAGAAGCCAATATCCAGCTTGATGAGGTTGTTGTAAAAGCTTCACCATTCAGGAGAGACAAAGAGAGTCCGGTCTCCTTACAGCGTATCAACATTGAGGAGATCGAAAAAGCACCCGGCGGCAACAGGGACATATCCAAGGTGATCCAGTCCTATCCGGGAGTCGCCTCCACACCGGTGCAGCGGAATGATGTAATCGTGCGGGGCGGTGGTCCGAGTGAAAACGCGTTCTACCTTGACGGAATAGAAATCCCAACCCTCAACCATTTTGCCACCCAGGGAGCCTCGGGAGGACCTGTTGGAATCATCAATGCAGACTTCCTGAGAGAGGTGAACCTGTATTCAGGCGCTTTCCCGGCTAACCGTGGCAAAGCACTCAGTTCTGTAATCGATATGTACCAGGTAGATGGAAATAAGGAAAAGTTCCGGTTCAAGGGTGCAGTGGGTGCGTCTGACCTGGCACTTACGGCAGACGGACCCATCGGGGACAAGACCACCTATCTGCTTTCCGTAAGACGGTCGTACCTGCAATTCCTGTTCTCGGTACTGGAACTCCCGTTCCTTCCTACTTATACAGACTACCAGCTCAAGGTACGGACCAGGTTCAATGAAAAAAACGAACTCACCATAGTCAGGCTGGGCGCCTGGGATGTGAATTCCCTGAACCTGGATGCCAATGAGACCAATGCACAAAAATATATCCTGGGGTACCTGCCGGAGAATGACCAGTGGAGTTATGCTTTTGGCGGGGTATACAAGCATTTCAGGGAGAAAGGATACGACACCTTCGTTGTGAGCCGGAACCGGCTGAACAACGTGGCCCGGAAATATGTGGACAATAATGAGAACAACGATACTTTGCTGAATTATGTTTCGAATGAAGCCGAAACCAAATTCAGGTATGAAAATGTCTCCAGGTTCGATAACGGGTTAAAACTGAATGCAGGGGTGAACTACGAATACGCAACCTTTAATACGGATAACTACAACCTCACCTACATCAACAATACACCTGTGGAATTTGAGTATTACTCGGAATTGTTCCTCCACAAATGGGGCACATTCGCACAGGCGAGCAAAGAGTTTTTCGGACAGCGCGTTGCCCTTTCTGCCGGACTGCGGATGGACGCAACCAACTATAACGACCATATGAGTAACCTGCTGAACCAGCTTTCACCCAGGCTTTCTGCCTCTTTCCTGATTACCTCCGGACTCTACCTGAATTTTAACACCGGAAGATATTACCAGCTTCCGGCGTATACTACTCTTGGCTACAAAAATGAAAATGGAGTGGCTGTCAACAAGCAGAACAACCTTAAATATATCCAGGCCGACCACTATGTTGGCGGAATCGAATTTCTTCCGGACGAAAAATCCAAATTCAGCATCGAGGGATTTTACAAGTACTACAATAATTATCCTTTTTCACTGAATGACTCCATTTCACTTGCCAGCAAGGGAGCCGATTTCGGGATCTATGGCAGTGAGCCTGTTACTTCAACTGCCGAGGGCCGCGCATATGGCGCAGAGGTGCTGTACCGTAATAAGGATCTGCTGGGTTTTAACCTGATTCTTTCCTATACGCTTGTGCGAAGTGAGTCCAAAGCGCAGAAAAAGGCCCTGCTTGACCGGGAATGGATTCCCACTACCTGGGACAACAGGCATCTGCTCAACCTGACAGGTTTCAGAAGCTTTAAAGGCAACTGGCAAATCGGGTTCAAGTGGCGTTTTGTAGGAGGTGTTCCTTACACTCCAATCGACGTTAAAGCAAGTGCCAATATCTTCAACTGGGACTATACCGGACGCGAAATACTTGATCTCACCAGGTACAATAGTAAAAGGTTCAGCCCATTTCACCAACTGGACCTCAGGGTAGATAAAGAATGGTTCCTTGACAAACTGACACTAAATTTGTATGTTGATATTCAAAATTTGTATAATTACACAACCGCAGGGTCAGAATTCCTGGTGCAGGAAATGGACGGAGACGATCCGGTAATCGCCAATCCGCAAGCTCCCCTGGCAGAACAACGTTACGAGATGTTTCCCGAAACGACTAGCGTGGGTACGCTGCTGCCCACGGTTGGAATCATCATAAAATTTTGAAAAATGTGATTCATATATGATAAATTCATTGTACAAAAAAAACCTGATGAACCGATGAAAAATATCCTGATTCTAAATGTACTGGCTATAGGATTGCTTACTACTTTTTCATGCAAAAGCTCCAGAATTCCTGAGGCCGAAACTCCTGAGAAGATCTCTTCCAATGCCACTGGAACAGGTCCGGAATTGCAGGTTGAATTCATCAGGGGTGAAGCACATAACCATCCGCTGATGGCGATATGGGCGGAGGATATTGATGGCAACTATATACAGACATTGTATGTGGCGGAATCGCTCGGGAAAGGAATTTTCCAGCATGGTGATGCCACCTCCGGACAATGGCTACCTGCAGAAATCCGGCGCCCGGCGGCTCTTCCGGTCTGGTCGCACAGCAGGGGTGTAAAGGAACCCGATGGATTGTTCGTACCCACACCTGAAAATGCGGTTGCAGATGCTTATACCGGGGCAACCCCGCAGATCTCATTCATCCTGAACACGCGGCTGGATGCACCCGGCCCCGAAAAGTTTTATGTACTTTTTGAAGTCAACCAGACATGGGACTGGAATGAATACTGGACCAACAATAAGTTCCCGGACGACGAGGTATACAAAACTTCATGCCAGCCTTCACTTATTTACCGTGCACTGGTGGACCTCACTGACGAACAGGAGGAATATGAGATGAAACTCATCGGGCGGGGACACCACTCCGGGAAAGACGGAAAAATCTATGATGATCTTGAAACCATGACCACCGCTCTGAATATTACACGAAATCTTACGGTACGTGAAAAATAATACCTGGTCCTGGTTACATTGTATTGCCCCGCAACCGCTCGGCAACAATCCACAAGGTACATTGTACATACCACTTTTGTACCTGTAAATGTCCGTTACCGTACACCACCGTTGCATATCTGAACAATCCTTTTCTATTGCAAAAAGATGTATATCTTTGTTTTCGTGAGAGTTATTTATTTTGGCATATGGATTGCAAAAGAAACTCTCAGATAACCCAGATAATTCAAATAAAATGATCAAAACTGTAGATCTCGTAAAAGTATTCCGCACAGACGAGGTGGAAACAACTGCGCTGAACAAGGTAAATATTGAAGTAGCCGATGGTGAATTTGTAGCCGTAATGGGACCGTCAGGTTGTGGGAAGTCCACACTCCTGAATATTCTCGGGCTGCTTGACAATCCCTCCGGTGGTTCTTACCTGTTTGGTGATACCGAAGTGGCCGGACTCAGGGAAAAACAACGCACCAACCTGCGAAAAGGCAATATCGGCTTTGTTTTTCAGAGCTTCAACCTGATCGATGAACTCTCTGTGTATGAAAATATTGAACTTCCCCTGCTCTACCTGAAGATGTCAGGATCAGAACGTAAGAAAAAAGTGGAAGACGTGATGGAACGCATGAAGATCATCCACCGGCGGAACCATTTTCCGCAACAATTATCTGGAGGCCAGCAACAACGGGTTGCCATTGCACGAGCCGTGGTCACCAATCCGAAACTGATCCTGGCCGACGAGCCGACCGGTAACCTCGACTCTGCCAATGGGTCCGAGGTCATGGCCCTGCTCACGGAACTGAATGAGGATGGGACCACCATTATTATGGTGACACACTCCCCCAGTGATGCTGAAAAAGCACACCGGATCATCCAACTGTTCGACGGCCATATTGTTACTGAAAATATTCATAAAAAGCTATAGTCCAGTTTGATAATAAGCTCTTAATACACTATCGTACGGATATTTATTTTATTGCAATTACGTAATTAACCAAAAATTTAATTACGTAATTCTTTATTGTATAAGCTACTGAAACCCACATGCACGTTCATCCAGGCAACATGCATGGTGGTTACTGTTCCTGCAATACCGGGTATCCCCTCACCTACCGCGCCCCGGAAATTTCTCCCGCCTGCAAATAATATTCATGTTTCCACGGAATTTTCGCATATCTGCCCAAATTTAGCATACCCCCATAATTGCACCTACCCTTATAAGTTATTTATATATTTTTTGAAATCCTATTCCCGTATTTTTTAGGGGTGAATCAAATTTTTTTTAATTATTTTGGTTTTTACCCCTAATTTTATTTTACCTTTATCCCCCAGAATAACATTTTTTTTCTAACCTATACCAATTAAAAAATGAAGTCCTACACCAAAAGAGTATTTTTTATGCTGATCATCCTGATATCGGTATTTACCGTTGCCGATGCATCGGATGGAAACGGAATTGACAGTGGTGCGACAGCCTGGATGCTGACCTCCACTGCACTCGTGCTATTAATGATCCCCGGGCTTGCCATGTTTTATGGCGGACTGGTGCGATCAAAGAATGTCCTGGGTACCATCATGCACAGTTTTGCAGCCATGGGCATTATGAGCGTTCTCTGGGTTGCTGTTAGTTACAGTATGGCCTTTGGTCCCAATGTACTTGGGGGCTGGTTTGGCTGGAATCCTGAATTCGTCTTTCTGAGAGGCATCGATGAGTCGATCATGGATGGTGGTGTGCCGGAATATGTATTTTCCATGTTCCAGGGGAAATTTGCTATCATCACCCCTGCCCTGATCGCAGGCGCATTTGCTGAGAGGGTTTCTTTCAAAGCCTATGTCGTTTTCATTGCGCTTTGGGGCATCCTTGTCTACAACCCCCTTTGTCACTGGGTCTGGGCCGAAGACGGCTTCCTGTTCAACATGGGAGCAGCCGGAGCCATTGATTTTGCAGGCGGAACCGTTGTTCACATTTCTGCCGGGATCAGCGGCCTGGTAGCAGCCATATATATTGGTGCCCGCAGGGGATTCCCTTACACGGCGGTACGGCCGAACAACCTGGTGATCACTATGCTTGGCGCCGGACTGCTCTGGGTTGGGTGGTTTGGATTTAATGCAGGAAGCAGTATCTCTTCCGGACTTTCCACTGCACAGGCACTTACTGCCACACAGGCAGCTGCTGCATCGGGGGCACTCAGCTGGATGATCATTGAAGGTTTGCACCGTGGTAAAGCCACTGCCCTGGGATTTGCATCTGGGATCCTGGCAGGGTTGGTAGCTGTTACCCCTGCCGCCGGTGTTGTTCAGCCAGCAGGAGCACTTGTACTGGGCGTTATCGCCAGTTTTATCTGCTACATTGCCATCATGTACAAGAACAAATTGGGATATGATGACTCACTGGATGCATTTGGTATCCATGGTGTTGGAGGTATCGTCGGTGCACTTGCACTCACATTCTTTATTCGTCCATCCTGGATGGCGGATGCTGCAGCAGCTGCAGGCGGAAGCTGGACGGTATGGCAGCAGTTCGGCGTACAGGCTGCAGCAGTTGGAATTGCAATTGCCTATGCAGGGGTGCTTACACTGGTCCTTATTTTTATCGTGGACAAGCTCTTCAAAATACGCTCTTCAGACAAAGCGGAGATGGCAGGTCTTGACCAGTCATACCACGGTGAGCGCGGTTATGGATTGATCAATCCTAACTAATGAGATCATCAATCATTTTAGTAACTGAAAAACAATACATATGAAACTTATTATCGCAGTGATCCGTGAAGCACAGCTGGATGAAGTTCGTGAAGCACTCATTGCAGCGCAGATTTCCAGGATCACCGTATCGAAAGTATCCGGTCATGGCCAGCAGCAGCAGGAAGAATACTATCGCGGCCAGAAGATTATCCCAAACCTGATCCCCAAGATCAAGATCGAGATTGCATTGAATGATGAATTTGTCGATGTAACAGTCGATACCATCATCAAAGCTTCCAGGACAAAAGAAGGTACCGAAGGGGAGATCGGGGATGGCAAGATCTTCATCCTTCCACTGGAAGAATGCATTCGGATCAGAACGGGAGAAAAAGGCGGCAGCGCCATTTAACGACATACTAAACCTGAACGAAAGGACGAAGACTTCCATTCTGCAGGCACCCGGGATCGATGAAGCTGATATATCCGCCATCGCACCCGATCTTAGGAGCCACGTCGAACGAAGTCGTCCTTAATCTATGAACCGGGCATCCGGACTGTATAAAGCGGTCCGGATGTTCACCATCAGCGGTCTTCCATGGGGTGCACAACATTTCAAAATGGCCGGAATTGCCAGCTCCCCTTTTGGCAGGAGTGTGATAGAGGGTTGATCTTGTGACCAATGATTACCTGAGCCCGGATTTTCAGATGTTATATCTCTATCTCTACATAGCGGGCGCGCCCGAATAATACAACCCCGCATCAGGTCCCAGTGGCAGTCCGATCCACACCCAGATCACAATGAGGATGGTCCAGGCGATCATGAAGACAATGGAATAGGGTAGCATGGTAGCGATCACTGTGCCGATACCTGCCTGTTTGTCGTATTTCTGGATAAATGCAATGATCAGTGCAAAGAAACTCATCATGGGAGAAATGATGTTGGTCACCGAGTCGCCGATCCTGAATACCACCTGGGCCAGCTCCGGGGAATATCCCAGGAACATAAAGATAGGAATAAAGATCGGTGCCAACAAGGCCCACTTGGCCGAGGCACTTCCCATGAACATATTCAGGGTGGCAGCAAAAATGATAAAGACGATCACCAGCGGGATCAGCCCGGTATTCATCGCTGCCAGGACCCCGGCGCCCTTGATGGCCATGATCAGTCCCAGGTTGCTCCATTTGAAGTATGCCACGAACTGGGCGGCAAAAAAGACCAGGACCATATAAGTACCCAGGGTTTTAAGACTTTCAGCCATGGCGTCCATGATGTCACCGTCGTTCCGGTATTTCCTCGTAACAATTCCATAGGTAATCCCTGCCCCTGCAGAAAAAATAACGAGCCAGGCGACCACCCCCTTGATCAGGGGAGAATTGAGAATCGTGCCATCATGGCCACGCAGGAACCCGTTTTCAGGAAGCACGCCAAACAGGACGAACGCAGTAATCACCAGGACGACCCCGCCTGCCCATTTGAGCCCTTTTTTCTCAATACGCGTCAGCGGTCCGAACTCATCATCATCCCCGCCGTTCCCGGTATAGTCACCGAGCCGTGGAGCCACGACCCGTTCCGTTACGAATGTGCCAACTGCGGCAATGACAAAAGTAGATACCACCATGAAATAATAGTTGGCAGTGGGATTCACGTCATAGGACGGATCCACGATCTGCGCTGCCTCAGTACTGAGTCCGGCCAGCAACGGATCCACAGTGCCGAGCAACAGGTTTGCTGAGAATCCACCCGATACCCCGGCAAAAGCCGCTGCCATACCAGTGATCGGATGACGGCCCACAGCCTTGAAGATAATACCCGCCAGGGGGATCAACAAGACATAGCCCACATCAGATGCAACGTTGGAAACAATTCCGGAAAACACAAGCACGAAGGTCAGAATTCGTTTGGGTGCCGACAATACCAGCAGCCTGATCAGTGCCCCGACCAGCCCGCTCCCCTCTGCAATGCCGATTCCCAGCATGGCCACCAATACGATCCCCAGCGGGGCAAAATCAGTAAAATTAGTGACAAGTTCCAGCAGGATCCGGTGAAACCCTTCTTTGGATAGCAGGTTTACTACCTCTACTTCTTCTCCCGTTCCGGGGTGCACACCCGACCAACCGGCCAGGTGGGCGATCAGAGAGAAGAGCAGTACCGAAAGTGCAAATAAAAGAAAAAGCGTTGCCGGGTGGGGCAGCGCATTTCCAACTTTCTCAGTCGCATTCAGTAACCGTGTTACAAAGGTCCGTTTTTTCGCCATCCAATACCAGGTTAAAATTGAAAGACCGAAAATAGCAAAGTTTGTTCACATACTCAACCCTTTTCGGACAGCTGTCAATTCCTGGCTCATATTCAGTTCTTCACACCAGGTGCAACCTGCCGGATCCTTGCCATGAAACTTTTCTACGCTCAATATTTAAAGCATGCTGCACCCTGAAGCCATGAAAATACATGGTCAGACTTCGATCTTTACAGGCAAACTCTTATCAGCGCTGCTGTAAACAGCTTCCTGCACATTAAGACTCTTCAGGTAATCGGACCCGTTGGGCTCGAAAGGTTTCCCGGAAAGCAGACCATCCATGAAATGGCGTTGTGTTGCATACACACAATCCCCGGCGAATTCAACCAGGGGAAGTTCATACTGATGGGGAAGCTCCTTCGCTCCAAGTTTTTTTATCGTAATGGATCCATCGGGATAGAGCCGGATGCTTCCACTGGTACCATCGATCAGGCTCGTTCCGAAAGTCAGGCGCGGATTTTCATAATTGGGCTCGTTGTACCTGTTGGCATCCCATGTGGCCCTGACGCCATTTTTCATCCGGAAAAAAATGATTCCCGCGTCCTCTCCTTTGATCACCGGGTTGATCTGACGAAGATCTGCATATACTGTGTCCACCTCGCCAAACAAATACCTGAACGTGTCGATAAAATGAATCCCGTTTTCATACACAAGGAAACGTGGATATTCCCTGAAATAGGGTTGTCGCGGGATATATGCATCCTCACCCCATCCGTCGCCCATCCGTGAACGGAAATAGATGCTGTGCGGTGTTCCGATCACACCCGAATCCAGGAGTTTTTTAATCTCCCGGTACCAGGGCTGAAAACGCCAGTTCTCATGCACCATGAACCTGGTCTCCTTCCCGGAAACATGATCCACAATCTGCCTGGCTTCATCCATGGTGGGTGCCAATGGTTTCTGGCAGATGATATGGATCCCCCGGTCAGCAGCCTCACGGCACATCTCCAGGTGGGTTTCGGGTGGTGTGATGATATCCACGATATCCGGCTTTTCCTTCTCCAGCATTTCTTTCCAATCGGTATAATGATTCAGAATTCCACATTCCTCCATGATAGGCGCAGCCTTCTCCCTGTTCCGGTTGCACATGGCGGTCACTTCCACTTCAGGGATCCGGTTCCAGGCCCGGTACTGGAATCCGGCAAAATAACCGGCTCCTATTCCAACGATCTTGTATTTTATCATAGGTAAATAATTGATATTTTTCTTTTATATATCCGGGTTTACGCTTTTACGATACTGTTGATCCGTTCATATATATTCGTCCTTCCTGCCCATTGCTGATCAGGATAAGGATTTTTCCGGATTCATCCTGATCCATGCAAAAATCGAGACGACTCCCAGCCCGGCAGCAACGTAGAAGAACGTGGAAACATTCCCGGTCCAGGACATCAGGTATGGAAAGGCCAGGGCCGTGATAAAGGATCCGATGTTTCCGGCCATGTTCATGGTTCCGGAAACCGATCCTGAATTTTCCTTGCCAATATCAATACAGAACGACCAGGACGGACTCAGGGTCATATCTGCCCCGAAAATAGCCAGGGAAAGCATAGCCACTGCGCTGATCGCAGTATCCATGGACAAACTTCCCAACAAGCCAATGATCATCAGGCTGAATCCGATAATTGCAGGTATTTTCCGGCTCAGTCTCCATTTTCCTGCCCTGTAGATCGCATCCACAATGCTTCCGGATACCCAGTTCCCAAGAGCACCGGCAACAAAAGGGGCCGCTGCATACAGTCCTGCTTGCATCAGATCCAGTTCATACGTCTCTTTGAGGTGGGGCAATAACCAGGTAAGGGCAAAGAAAAAAGTGAAATTGCTCCCAAAATATTGCAGCATCGCCAGCCACATATTCCCCGATCCAAACAACTTGCCGGCTGTGAGAGGGGGTGGTTTGATGGCTTCCGGCTGTTGCCGTGATGCCATAATATATGCACGCTCTTTTTCAGATAATCCTTTCTGATCCTCTGGTTTGTTCCTGAACAAGATGTA
>CAZOXI010000033.1:0-13850 GCA_964583445.1 uncultured Bacteroidaceae bacterium
TCGAGGAGTGCAGAGGCAGGATCCCCATGTGCATCGCGTCCGATTTTATCAATTTCATCGAGCACGAAAACCGGGTTTGAAGACTTCGCTTTTTTCAGGTTTTGAATGATCCTCCCGGGCATTGCACCGATATATGTTTTGCGGTGTCCGCGGATCTCAGCTTCATCGTGCAATCCTCCCAGCGACATCCGGATGTACTTTCGCCCCAGGGCTTGTGCCACAGATTTCCCCAGCGAGGTTTTTCCAACTCCCGGAGGGCCGACCAGGCAGAGGATTGGTGATTTCATATCCCCTTTCAGCTTAAGCACAGCGAGGTGCTCGAGAATACGCTCCTTTACTTTTTCTAATCCGAAATGATCCCGGTCAAGGATCTTCGTGGCACGATTGAGGTTAAAGTTGTCTTTCGTGAAATCATTCCATGGCAGCTCCAGCATGGTCTGGATGTAGTTGACCTGTACGGAATATTCCCCGGTAGCGGGATTGAGTCGTTGCAGCTTATCCAGTTCCTTGGAGAACTCTTTTCCGACTTCTTTTGACCACTTCTTTTTCTCGGCTTTCTTTTTATATTCTGCAATTTCCTGCTCCATCGGGTTGCCACCCAGCTCATCCTGTATGGTTTTCATCTGCTGGTGCAGTAAAAATTCCCGCTGTTGCTGGTCGAGGTCAGTTTTTACCTTCGATTGAATGTCGCTTTTCAGCTCAAGCATCTGTACCTCTTTGGAGAGATGTTCCAACAGGTACAGTCCTCTCTTGACTACATTATTCATTTCCAGTAATTTCTGCTTCTCTTCCATATTCAACTCGCTGTTGGATGCGAGAAAATTAATCAGGAATGAAGGGCTCTCAATATTTTTGACAGCGAAGGTGGCTTCTGCCGGGATGTTGGATGACAGCTTGATGATCTTAATTGCCAAATCTTTAAGTGTTGCTGCGACGGCATTGGCCTCTTCCTTTGGTTCTTCCACTGAATCTTCCAATGGGGAGATTCTTGCAACGTGGTAAGGTTTGTCTGTCAACAGGTCCTCTACCTTAAAACGCTTCTTACCCTGAATGATCACCGAAGTGGATCCGTCGGGCATTTCAAGGATTTTCAGAATCTGGGCCACGGTCCCCACATGGTAGATATCCTCCTGTTTCGGTTCTTCAACATTTGCATCCAACTGCGAAACTGCACCAAGAATCTTGTTTTTCTTGTAGACGTCCTGGATCAATTTCACGGACTTATCTCTTCCAACGGTGATGGGGATGACTACCCCGGGGAATAAAACCGTATTCCTTAGTGGCAATATGGGTAGCACATCCGGAATATTCATCTTTTCAGTTGCTTCTTCATCATCATCTGCAAGCAGTGGAATATATTCTGTTTCTTCGTCAACAGGCATAAACAAGTCTTCGAAACCTTTCGAAAAATCACTTTTCATTCTTCCCTCCTATATTGTATACAGTCATTATGTCAGTTCAAAAAAATCTGATTTGGGATTTTTTAATATGGCAATAAGCATGCCATACTTAATATACGATATTACAGCAGTAATTGTTCTCAGATATACCGGATGGATACCTCTTTCAGGAACTTTTCTTCCAGGAGGCGTGCCATTCTCTTCACGACGGTGCGTCGGATTTCCAGGTCGACAGGCAGGTTGGGGTCCTGGTGGGCGATGTTGATCCGCGTGCCTATGATGATTTCTATTTCATCACTTTCACGCACCAGCTTGATGATCCTGTCGGCAGGGCCTTTCCCCAGTTCGAATGAGGGGGAATAATCCTTCAGGATGCGTGTCACTTTTGTAATGGTCAGAATGCCCTCCGTGACCAGGTCGATCCCGGGCATACTGGAAACAGGAGGCAGGTCAGGATCAGCGAAATCCAGGCTGTCTTCGATCTCCACACCCAGTTCTCTTGCAATGATATCGGCGGTAGTGGCTCCACAGACGATCTTTTTACCTTTGAATTCTTTGATTGCCTGCCCCAGTTTTTTGTCATTCTCCTCCTCGTAAGGCGGACCGGTGGATATGAGCAGTTTCCTGGGTTCACGGAAATAGATGCTGGCACAGCTTGTATCATCCTTGGAACTGTAATTGTCGTTGCGGTAAGCCATATTGACAATTTTTTCGGCAAGTTTGGCAGCTGATATGCCCGGCCCGTTTTTAACCAGTTTTTCTGCATAGCTGGTCAGGTTTTCGTGTCCCCAACCCAGGGGGTACTTTTCAGTACCCAGACCGCTCTGCGTGATGCCATCGGAAAAGAACAGGATGCGGTCCTCTTTTTTTGGTTTGAAATGACAGGTGCGGATTTCTTTACCTTCGTTTTTAGCGCTATGTAATGTGGTATATTTCCAACCCGGGTCAAAGCTTTTCAGGTTCCGGATGATGATGGTTTGTGGATTGTCGTATTCCAGGATGCTGATATCTCCGTCAGCCTCTATGTCTACAATGGTAAAAGTGGAATAGCTCATTTTGCGTTCGCTGCAGACCGGGAGGGTATTCATGATGATATCAGCAATGGTTTCGGGATGTTTGTGCTCAATGGTAAAATTGACTGCCATTGTAGAGGTAAGGGTGGCCAGTACGTTGGCTTTCACACCGTGTCCCATGCCATCCGACAGTACGGCAATGGTCCTGTTCTCTTCCCTGATTTTCCTGGAAATAAATACATCACCACAAATTCTTTCGTTCCCGTAGTTCCTCTGTTCGCATGTGACCTCTATATAAAAATCAGTATTCATTGCTGTTATCCCCTCATTTTTTTGGCTTGTATGATTCGATGATCGAGTTGAGCATGCGTTCTGTCTCTGAGGCACCCTCCCCAAGTATAAAGCCAATTTGCTGCACGAGGCTGAGATTCTTATCCACTACATCGGTGAGCCGTTTTACGATCTCTTCCTTCTGTACTTCCGGGGCGGAGAGGTCACGAATCACAGCACCCACTATCTTTTGTTTGCGTATGACAAATACGGAAATACTGTACTGTTTACCGTTAAGCGTTATGTCTCGGTCGGTGATGTTCTCATTGTTGGCCAGGACATAGGTAAACAGGTTGTGAATATTATAAGGTAACAGGGTCTTCAGGTCCGCACCCGTCAGGCCCGGAACCACTTCGTTGATTTCCATTGCATCCTCCCCAAGCATCCCGATCAGGCTTACATTGGCCTGGATGATCTTCAGGGTTTCATCGAGAATGACCACGGCCGAGGGCAGTTTATGTAGCATCGCCCGTGTAATTTCGGATGCTTCACGTGCCGCTTCTTTTTCTCGTTGGGCAATTTGTTCGGATTCCTTGAGGGCAACCTGTGCCTGGGCCAGTTTTTCATTGCTTATTTTCAGCGATTGGATATGATCCATGGTGTTCCTGGAAGCATAGAAATTACACATTTCAGGCACTGCCAGTCCCTGGGCAATGGCTACTGCAAATTCGTAACAGGACCTGTACCCGCATGCGCCGCAACCCCGTTCCTGTTCATCGTGCTTGCGTAATTCGGCCTGGATCTTTTCCACTTTTTCCGCCGGAGGAGTTTCCAGACGCTGGTCGTCGTTCCGGAACGACCTGGCGAGGTCAATACCGGAATATTCAAGGAGCGCTTTATCATGCGCTTCCGGGTTGAATGTTTTTTTCCGTCTGTTCAGGTACCTGATAAGCTGGCTTCTCCTGAGCCATTTTCTTGCGTCGGGGGAGGTGCCCCTTCCCATGATGAATTCCTTGTAGAAAATATTGAAATGGGATTTAATGGTGGTAATGTCTTCTTCAAATTCCCTGATGCTGTCGAAGACCAGATCGCCCTCCACGGTGATCACTTTTGAAGTAAGTACCCGCTGGTCGATACCTGCAGCTTCCAGGATCCCACTGGAGAGCGGGAAAAGTGAACCCTTGAATCCTATGGGATCATCAAACTCACTGTATTCCAAATTTTTTTCATCAATCTTGTATTCCCTGAACAGCTCTCTCAGTTCAATGAATGTGAGCACGGTATCAATTTTTTCCTCTTCATTGAGACGCACGGCTTCCTGTTTACTGGCGATCAAAGGGGAGATGTATGCTACTTTCATGTCATCGCCATATTTTTGGCGTACCACCCGGGTAGCTGCTACAATGGGTGGCATGATGGGGGCAAGGTTTTTGGTGAGTTCAGGCTTGTATTTTTCCACGTACATCACAGAAATGGGACAATTGGAGAACAGGTAATATTTTCCTTTGCTGTTTTTGACCAGTTTCTGGTATTCAGCAGCCACCAGTTCTACACCAAATGCCACTTCATGCACATAGCGGAAACCCAGTTTGCGCACCATGCTCACGAATTTCCGGTAGTCGGTGATATCCGGGAATTCTCCTGCAATTGATGGATCCAGTAGTGCAGTCACCTCCTCTCCCTGCTTGAAGAGTTTGCGAAGACCAGCTTTCCCGTCCCGTATCACGATGGCATCTTCACCACAAGCGGCATGACAATTCCCGCAGCCTATGCAGCGTTCGGCTATGATGACAGGTTTTGGATGATCAGGTTCGACTTTGATCGCTTTCACCGGGCATGCCCTGACACAGGCATAACATGCTGTACATTTCTCCTGGTCTATTTTTACTACCGGCTCCATGTCTGTTTTTTTTAATTGAAAGTATTTTCCAGAATTTCCAGGATATTGTCGGTATTGATGTTCTCGTAGAGTGTGTCATTGATCTTCACTACCGGTCCTTTGCTGCAATCACTAAAGCAATGGTTCCCTTTCAAGACCACATCACCCTCCAACCCATGCTCTTTCAGGTAATTTTGTATCACCTTCAGGGTCTTCTTGTTCCCGCGGCTGAAGCACGAACTGCCCATGCAGATCTGTATTACTACCTTTTCTCTCATTTCAGCGAAGATACGAAGTAAATGAATGCGTTATCGGGGAATTACCCGGAAACAAGATGTGGAAAAACTCAATTTATAATCCATATAAATTAAGTTCCTGTGTTTGTAACATGCATTAAATCAGCCTATATGATGTGCATATTTTCATTGTTATCTATATTTCAGCTGTTTTATGTTATAAAAATCACATTGTTCATTAAATCACAATATAATACCGTATATATTTGTACGTATTGAATAATGATGGACAAGATTGACCAGATATTGAATGAATTCCAGCAGGTGAATCGCGATTCACTTATACCTATTCTCCAATCAGTTCAGGATGCGTTCGGATATTTATCGGACGAGTCCCTGGAAAAGATTGGCGCGCACCTGCGATTGCCAGCAAGCAAAATTTATGGACTGGCGACTTTTTACAGCCAGTTCACTTTTGCTCCGCGCGGGAAGTACCACATTAAAATCTGCAATGGGACTGCGTGTCATATCGACCGATCTTCCTCCATTCTCAAGGAATTGAACAAACAGCTTGGCATAGGTTCAGGGGAAACGACACGCGACGGTATGTTCAGCCTGGAGGTGGTGGCATGTATGGGAGCTTGTGGACAGTCCCCGGTGATAGCAATCAATGAGGATTATCATGCAAAGGTAAAAAGTACAAGTGTCAGGATGATGCTGGAGGACATCAGGTCGAAACACCGATAGAAGCAAGTAAAATGCCGGAGAAAGTATATACAGATGCAATCAGACAGCTGATCCCTGAATTCGTTGAAAAGGAGCCGAAGGATTATTCCACGGAGCTGGTGGGTTTGATTGAGCAGTTGAGCCATCGAAGAATCATGAAACCGCTGATCATGACTGGCATGAATACATCGGGGCGGATCGCGGGGGCCAGCCAGGTATTCGAGGCTGTCGCCACCTACCTGTCAGACCGTGGGATTGATGCAGAAATGGCTGAAACAGGTGCCATAGGTCTTGGATCGGAGGAACCCGTGTTAAGTATACAGCTTCCGGGCAGGACCCGTGTATTGTTTACCAATGTCACCGATGATGATGTGCCGATCATCCTGGACGATGTATTTCACAATACCATCCCGCACGAAAAGCTACTCGGACAAATCAGGGATACACAGCTGGATGCATGGCAGGATGTGCCTTTCCTGGATGAGCTGGCATTTTTTTCAAAACAACGCAGGATTCTGCTCCGGCTAAATGGGATCATTGATCCCCTGTCGATCGATACATATATTGCGCACGGCGGATACCGGGCCTTTCTCAGGACCATCAGGTATCATACATTTGAAGAGATCTGTGTAAAGATGGAAGAGAGTGGATTGCGCGGACGATCCGGGAGCGGATTTCTGACCGGGAAAAAGTGGATGATTGCGCAGCAAACTCCTGCGGACCAGAAATACCTGGTGTGCAATGCTGAGGAAAGTGACCCGGGTGCGTTTATGGACCGCGCATTGATGGAGGGCAATCCCCATCAGCTGATTGAAGGGATCTGTATCGCGGCTTATGCGATTGGTGCTACAAAAGCGTATATTTATATCCGTACCGAATATGTAGATTCCATTCGAAAACTCACGGCGGCCATCCGGGCTGCCCGTGATTACGGGATACTTGGGCATAATATATTTAACAGTGGGTTTAACCTGGAGATCAGCATCAGGAAGGGGCCGGGAGCATTCGTTTGCGGGGAGGAAACTGCGCTGATTGCCAGCATGGAAGGGAAAAGGGGAATGCCGCAGTCCAAACCTCCGTATCCGGCTGTTCGTGGTTTTCATAAAAAGCCCACGATTGTCAACAACGTAGAAACCCTTTCCAATGTGCCCCACATTATTGCCAACGGACCCGAATGGTTCAGGGGGATCGGAACTGGGGAGTGCACCGGAACGAAAATCTTTTCTGTCAGTGGGAAAGCACGTACACGGGGACTTATCGAGATTCCAATGGGTACCAGCCTGGAAGTGTTGGTACAAGAGATTATTGGTGGGAGCAAACCTGACCGGAAACTAAAGGCAGTCCATATCGGGGGGCCTTACGGATGTATCTTGCCGGCCAATAAGCTGAACATCCCCATCTGCTATGAAACCTTCCGTAGTGAGGGTGCTGTTCTAGGCGCCGGGGGGATCCTGGTGCTGGATGAAAAAACCTGTGTTGTGGACCTGGTGAAATATTTCATGGCTTTCATGACGCACCAGAGTTGCGGCAAATGCATTCCCTGCCGGGAAGGTACAAAGCGGATGTCTGAACTCCTTGATGAGATCACCAGGAAACCGGTACATGAGGATCAGCATGATGCACTCGAGAAATTCAGGGGATTGGTACAGCTTGAGAAGCTTGCAGATGTGATGCGCGATACTTCTTTGTGTGGACTGGGTCAGCTTGCGGCCAATCCGTTGATCAGTGCATTGAAACATTTCAGGGAAGAGTTTGAGGAACATATATTTGACCGGCACTGCAAACCGAATGTGTGCCGGGAGTTGCGCACCTATTATATTGATGTGGAACTATGTACGGGTTGTACAGTATGTGCAAAACGATGTCCGGAAGAGGCAATCATAGGTACCGAGCGACACCCGTTCTTCATTGTTCCTGATAAATGTACCGGTTGCGGGATCTGCCGGGAGGTATGTAAATTCAGTGCGGTATTTTATAATTAGGCAGGGCTGTATTATGATAAAAATCGAGGTAAATAACAAGGTGGTATCTGTAGAAAAGGAACAGACCATCCTTTCAGCTCTAAGGGCGCAGGGCATCATGGTCCCCACCCTCTGCAGCATGGATGACCTCAGTCCGACCGGGGCTTGCAGAATGTGCGTGGTGGAGGTAGAGGGATTCGATAACCTCGTGCCCGCCTGCTCTTTCAGGGTTCAGGAATGGATGAAGATTAAAACCCACAGTGCACGTGTGCTTCGGGCGAGGAAGACCAATGTGGAGTTGTTGTTGTCGAATCATCCCGACGATTGTCTCTACTGTGAAAGAAACGGTAATTGTGAATTGCAGAAGCTTGCCGAGGATCTGAATGTACGGAACAGGAAGATCCAGGGGAAGCGGACCAGTGCAAAGATCGATTCCTCCAGTCCGGGCATTGTACGAGATCCGGATAAATGTATTTTATGTGGCAGATGCGTGCGATTGTGTGAGGAGATTGTAGGCATATCCACCATTGATTTCGAAAGCAGGGGCGACCAGCTGAAAATCGCAACCGCTATGTCGGAGCCCCTTCAGTTTTCCAGTTGTATTGATTGCGGTCAATGTGTGGTCTCCTGTCCGACCGGAGCCCTGATTGATCACAATCAATTCCAGGACCTCGATACATCACTCGATGATCCAGAGATAGTTGTCGCGGTCCAATACACCCCGGAGGTGACTGTCTCACTTGCCGAAGCATTCGGTTTCAGACCCGGAACAGATATGAAAGGAATCATCAATAATGCTTTGCGAAGAATCGGGTTCGATTATATTTTCGAAACTGCTTTTGGCGGGGATGTTTTTATCCAGGAGCAGGCAGCTGAGCTGGTCACACGTTTCAAGAGTAACGAAAAGTTTCCCCTGGTTACTTCCCGGTGCCCGGCGCTGGTGAATTATATTGAAGAATTTCGTCCTGAACTGATCTCCTTCCTCACACCGGTCCGCTCACCCCATCAGATCATGGGTAAGCTTATCAATACCTGGTTTGCAAAGAAAAAACAGATTCCTTCCAATCGGATCCAGAATGTGTTGATCACCAATTGCACCGCGGCAAAATATGAGGCAAGCAGGCAGGAGTATGTTTCGGATAATTCCCCGGATGTGGATTATGTGTTGACCACCAGGGAGCTTGCAAGGCTTATCAGGTTGAATGGGATCGACATCAGTGGGCTTGACCCGGAACCGTCAGACGGACCATTCAATGCCATCACTTCAGCTGGAAAGTTGCTTGCAACTGCAGGTGGCGAGGCAGAAGCGACCCTGAGAACTGCATTCAGGGAAATCACTAAAAAGGAGATGCAGGATCCACGCATACCCAGGTTGCGCGGAAATAAATACAAAAAAGATACTGTAATTCAAACGCAAAAAGGCGAACTGAATATTGCTGTTGTGCATGGACTGAAGCATGCAATGCAAATACTTGATGATGTTGAGGCAGGGAAAAGCAAATACGATATGATTGAAATCATGGTATGCCGCCATGGATGTGTGAATGGAGGTGGGCAACCTATTCCGGCCGATATGCATGTGATAAGGGCGCGAACGAAAGCCATTTACGATATTGATAAAAACGAGAGCATACAATGTGCCCACAGGAATAACGCAGTCGCCAAAATGTATGAGGAATGTGCCCGGGCACCTGCATCCGACCAGAGCAAGGATCTTTTTCTGACAAGATACAAACACAGGAAGGTACTTAAGTAGATTCTGGCATCATGATACTCCCCGTGCAACATATTTGCAACTAAATAACTCTTTTTTGTATATTGTTCAAAAAATAACAATGCACATCAGTCAGGATTTTGCATTTTTGTATATCCATGTATGTATATAATTAGATACTTATAATAAACTTCCTGAGGCCATTAGCTGATAACAAAAAAACATATCATATGAAACTCCCGGAAAGAACTGTTGAACGGATCAGTGCCTACCGAAGGTCTTTACTTAATTGCCTTGCTGAAGGCAAAACACACATTTACTCTCATGAATTGGCTGAAATGCATCACAACACAGCGGTGCAGGTGCGTCGCGACATCATGTTCATCGGCTACAGCAGTATGCAGCGCAAAGGATACGATGTCAGGGAACTGATCGATGTGATCGGAAACATCCTGGACAGTGAAAGTGGATTGAACGTTGCTGTTGCGGGGATTGGAAACCTTGGACGTGCCATCACTGCCTACTTTATGGGAAAGCGGTCAAAACTCAACATAGTAGCGGCATTTGATGTGGATCCCAATAAAGTAGACAGGGTGATCTCAGGCGTAAAATGTTATTCAATCAACCAGATGCAGGAGGTAATCGTTGATAAGCAGATCTCAATAGCAATCATTACCGTACCTGCCGACCAGGCCCGTGAGATTGCAGAAAACCTTTATCTTTCGGGAGTAAAGGGTTTTTTGAATTTCACTACGGTGCCGCTCAATGTATCTCCCGAAGTGTATATCGATGAATACGATATGATTACTTCTCTTGAAAAGGTCGCCTATTTTGTAAAATTGAACCAGGTTCCCAAGGAAACAACCTGACATAATATTACAACCTTTCATGTTGGAAAAAGTGTTTTGCAATGCAACATTCTGATGCCATGGAAAAGCGAATTGGAGCAGTGGTTATCCTTGTCCGGGATCAGCAAAGTGTTGAAGCACTGAACAGGATCCTCTCGACCCATGCCTCCATGATCCTGGGCCGACAGGGAATTCCACTACGGGATCGCGAACTAAGTGTCATCTCCCTTGTATTAGAGGGTACAACAGATGAACTGGGAGCGCTCACAGGACAAGTGGGAAGAATAACCGGTGTCAGGGTCAGATCAGTCATGGCTACATAATATGTTAAAAGAACCCTCATTTTTTGTTAAAACCAGTCTCCTTAACAACTTTTTTAACGTTTAAAGGTTATTATTGCTGAAAGTAATTGTTGGGGTGCAAGGCAGACTGTGAATCTTTTTGAGGGTTTTAGGAAGAGTAGCAGTCTGCCTTATTTTTTTACCCGGTCCCGGTACATTTCGTGCCTTTTTCTTTCCATCCAGTTATTTTTACCCTACCCGGTTTTTACATGGTTTTTTGCTGCTTCGTTTCGCAGCCGTCATGTTATGTTTTAAGACAGCCCACTCAATTCCTTGCCTCACGCAGGCTTTTTTATCTTTGAATGACATAAAAACCCATTCATGATTACCAGTCAACTTATTGAACCTGAAAGCATTGCAATAATTGGTGCTTCTAATAATCTCATCAAGCCAGGAGGCAAGATCTACCATAACATAAAAACCGGTACATTCGATGGCGTATTGTACGCCGTCAATCCGAAAGAGGAGCAGATCCAGGGTGATCCTTGTTTCCGGGAGATGGCAGAATTGCCGGAAACAGACCTGGCAATCCTAGCCATACCTGCTAAATTCTGTGCTGATTCGGTGGAATTCATGGCTGCAAATAAGTCCACAAAAGCGTTTATCATCATATCAGCCGGTTTCAGCGAAGAGAATAAAGAAGGGGCTGTCATTGAGGAACAGATCAGAGCGATCTGTGACAGGCATGAAGCAAGCCTGATCGGTCCCAATTGTATCGGTGTGATGACCCCTGGCTACCAGGGGGTGTTTACGCTCCCGATCCCCAAACTGCATCCGTCGGGTTGTGATTTTATTTCCGGAAGTGGTGCCACGGCAGTATTCATCATGGAAGCCGGTTTGCAAAAGGGGCTTAAATTCAACAGTGTTTTTTCTGTAGGAAACTCCGTACAAAATGGGGTAGAGGATGTCCTTGCATACTTCGATGAAACGTATACCGAAGGAGTGAGTTCCAAAGTCAAGATCCTCTATTTTGAGTCGATCAAGGATCCGGATAAACTGCTGAAACATGCCTCCAGCCTGATCAGGAAAGGATGTCGGATTGCTGCGATCAAGGCGGGGACTTCAGAGGCAGGTAGTCGTGCTGCATCTTCGCATACAGGTGCGCTGGCAAGTTCAGACCAGGCCGTGGATGCCCTGTTTCGCAAAGCGGGCATCATCCGCTGTTATGGAAGGGAGGAGCTGGCGACGGTGGCCTCCGTCCTTCTTTATTCCAGGATGCCGGGTAAAAATTATGCGATCATCACCCATGCCGGCGGACCCGCGGTGATGCTTACCGATGCCCTCGCGGAGGGTACCCTGGATGTGCCAAAACTGGAAGGAACACATGCGGAAGAACTGCTGGCGCAATTGTACCCGGGCTCTTCAGCAGCCAATCCAATTGATATTTTAGCAACGGGTACTGCAGCGCATGTAAAGCTGTGCCTGGAATATTGCGAACACAAATTTGACCAGATTGATAGTGTCATTCTTATCTTCGGAACTCCCGGACTTGCGCCCGTTTATGATGTGTACGAAGTGCTGCATGCGCACATGCTCAGCAGCAAAAAACCGGTTTACCCCGTGCTTCCATCGGTGACGACAGCTTCAGATGAAGTAGCGCAATTTCTCTCATACGGGCATATGAATTTTCCCGATGAGGTGCTTTTAGGCAAGGCGCTGGTAAAGGTCCGGTCTGTCGTTGAACCCGCCGCGGAAAGCGTCTATCTGGATGGTATCCAGTTAAAGGAGATCAGGAAGATCATTGATACGGCAGCAGACGGATACCTGCAGCCGGAAGTGGTGAATGCCCTCCTGGCAGCAGCCGGAATCCCGGTAGTGAAAGAAGAGGTCTGCAAGGAATCGGGAGCACTGGTGGCCGCGGCAAATGAACTTGGATACCCACTTGTAATGAAGGTTGTCGGACCGGTACATAAGACCGATGTCGGAGGTGTGGTGCTGAACATCGATGGCGAGGAATCGCTGCTGGAAGCCTTCAGTGAAATGGAGAAGATTGAAGGCTTCGAGGCAGTGCTACTTCAACCGATGGTCAGTGGCCTGGAATTATTCGTCGGGGCTACTTATGAACAGGATTACGGACATGTGGTGATGTGCGGACTGGGAGGTATCTTTGTGGAAGCATTGAAAGATATTGCTACCGGGTTGGCACCCCTGACATTCCCGGAGGCAGAGCGCATGATCAGGTCCCTGCGAGCCTACCGCATGCTCACCGGCATAAGGGGACAGGCACCAGTTCAACTACAGGAATTTGCTGAGATTATTGTGCGACTTTCAACGCTGCTTCGGTATTCTCCGGAGATCAAGGAGATGGATATGAACCCCCTGATCGCAGGAGCACATGGCCTTGTCACAGTAGACGCCCGGATCAGGCTTGAAAAAATGGTTTCATAACACATTTCAGTTATGTTAAACGACACCCCGTGATTGATGAGCTATTTATATTTTCACGGTGCAATTATGTCAGCATGAAAAATACACCTATTGATTCGGAAGTTGTAAGCAAAGTTATTGACGATTTCGGCATTCACCCGGTGGGAAGAGGAACCATCAGGGAGATTGTGAAAATTGTGAATGATATTCAGCAGATCACGGGCCAGGAATTCATCCGGATGGAGATGGGCGTACCGGGGCTGGATCCGGCAGAGGTAGGAGTGCGTGCAGAGATTGAAGCCCTCAAATCCGGGGTTGCTTCAAAATACCCGAACATTGAAGGTATTCCACCACTTAAGAAAGAGGTGGCCAGGTTTGTGAAATTATTTATGGATGTAGATGTGCCATCCGATTGCTGTATCCCAACAGTGGGATCCATGATGGGAGGTATGGCCTCGTTTATGGTAGTGAACAGATCGGACCATTACCGCACCGGGACCCTTTTCCTGGACCCGGGATTCCCGGTACAGAAACAGCAATGCCTGGTACTGGGACATACATACGGTTCGTTCGATCTGTATGATTTTCGGGGTGATCAACTCGAGGCCAAGCTGGAGGAGGAGATCAACCTGGGAAGGTATTCTTCCATTCTTTACTCAAACCCGAATAATCCATCCTGGATCTGTCTTACAGAACAGGAACTGGAGATCATCGGGAAAATCTCCAGGAAATATGATGTTACGGTGATCGAGGACCTGGCGTATTTCGGAATGGATTTCAGGAAGGACATGTCGCAACCGGGGAAACCTCCTTACCAACCTACGGCGGCAAAATATATCGATAACTGGCTTCTGCTCATATCGAGCTCCAAGGCGTTCAGCTACGCGGGACAGCGCATTGGTATGATGGTTGTTGCACCAGCACTCTATGACCGTAAGTTTCCTGACCTGAAACGATATTACAGTTCTGATAAATTCAGTCATGCCATGATATACGGGGCATTGTATGCACTTTCAGCAGGTGCAGCACATACCCCGCAGTATGCCCTAGATCGGAAGAGCGTCGTGTAGGGAAAGAGTGTAGATCTCGGTGGTC
>CAZOXI010000034.1:0-13633 GCA_964583445.1 uncultured Bacteroidaceae bacterium
GTGACCGCTTCTTCCTTGTCCTGCCGGTCGGTGGCAGACAGCGTCAGCAGGATGCCGGCGAGCTGACCGCTCGACAGCTTGTCGATGGTGACGCCGTCGATACCGATGGCCTGCAACTCCGCTAGCACCGCGTCCTCGAGGGCGGTCGTGCCTGCGGCGGCCTCTTCGGGCCCGGAACTGTCGGCCACCTCGACGGCCCCGCTGTCGGCATCGTCGGCCTGGGCGTGGGCCAGCGGGGTGGAAAGCACCAGTGCGAGGATCGCGGCAAACGGCGGGCAAAACGTGGAGCGCGTCAAGATCTGCCTCCTTTGGATTACGGTGAAGACCGGGCATGCACGCAGGCATGACGGCCGAAGCCGCGCATGACGGGCGTGGCACTCATGGCGCTGCGAACCGCCGGCGGCGCGAAATGTTCCCCGCGTGTCCGGCTCGCGGCCGCCTGGCCACGCCCCCGCCACGCGGCCGCGTCGTCGAGACGGCTCTCTCAGCCGAGCCAGCTTTCCAGTCGTTCGAGCGTGTCCTTCGTGATCGACTGCAGGTCGCCCGCGAGATCGAGATAGGGGCAGGGCCGACCGAGCCGCTCTTCCATGTCGGCCATTCCGAAGACATCGGGCCCGGAGAGCTCTCCCAGCTCGTCCCATGTCACCGGTACGGCCACCGGTCCGCCCGGGCGGGCGCGCAGCGAATAGGGAGCGATCGCCGTCGATCCGCGCTCGTTGCGCAGCCAGTCGATGAAGATGCGCCCCTTCCGGCTGGCCTTTGCCATCTTCGCCACGAAGCGGTCGGGGTCTTCCTCGGCCAGACCGTGCGCCAGCGTCGACGCGAAGCCCTTGACCGTCTCCCACCCCGCGATGCGGCGGAGCGGCGCCCAGACATGCAAGCCCTTGCCGCCCGTCACCAGCGCGCCCGCGCGCAGACCCAGCGCCTCGAGCCGGTCGCGGATCTCGACCGCCGCGGCGCGGGTGTCGCCCCAGCCGACGCCCTCGCCGGGGTCGAGGTCGAAGACAAGGCGATCGGGCCGGTCCAGCCGGTCGGCCCGCGCGCCCCACATGTGCACCTCGAGCGTGCCCATCTGCGCCGCGGCGACAAGCCCCTCGGGGTCGGCGATTGCGATGTAGTCGGCCGTGTCGCCGTCCTTTTCCTTCACCTCGACCGTGCCGATGGCAGCGGGCAGGCCCTGGCCCGCATGCTTCTGGAAGAAGCACTGCTTCGCCATTCCCTCGGGGCAGCGCACGATCGACAGCGGGCGGCCATCGATGATCTGCGCCATCCGCTCGCCCACGCGCTCGTAATGGCACGCCACGTCGAGCTTGGTGCAGCCCGCCTCGGGGTAGACCTCGCGCCCCGGACTGCTGATCGCGATCCCGGCGACTCGCTGGGTGTCGTCCATGCTCTTCTCCGGCGTCTCGACCGTCACCTCCGCCGCATCCTTGTCGCGCCGCAGCCCGCGGTAGCTGGCGTGGCGGACTTGGCCGTCGGCGGTGAACTCGGTGAAGGCTATCTCGACCACCATGTCGGGTCGCACCCATTCCGCCTCCCGCGCGACGCTTTCGGGCACTTCGGCGAAGGGGGCGGTCTTCCGCGATGTCAGCGCCGTGTCGATCTCGTCGAAGTCGCGCTCGGAGAAGCCGGTGCCGACCCGCCCGCGATAGACGAGCTTTCCGTCCTCCCAGGTGCCGAGCAGGAGCGACGCGAAGGGCCGCCCCGCCTTGTCGGAAGGCGAGCGCCCACCGACGACGAATTCCTGGCGGTGGCCACATTTCACCTTGCGCCATGTCCTGGTGCGGGTGGAGCGGTAGGGCGCGTCGGCCTTCTTCGAGACGATCCCCTCGGCGCCTGCCCGGCATGCGGCGGCGTAGACCTCGGGCCCCCGCCCCACGACATGCTCGGACATGCGCAACGGCCCGCCGGGCGGCAGCCCCTCGACCAGCCCGCCGAGCAGGCCGCGCCGCTCCTTCAGGGGCTTGGCCGTCAGGTCGACGCCGTCGACCTCCAGCAGGTCGAAGGCGAAGAAGACGAGCGCCCCGCCCTCCGACAGCGCGCGCTGCAGCGAGGAAAAGGCCGAGCCCTCGATCTGCGCCGCCATCACCTCGCCGTCGATCAGGGCGCTGTCGCAGGGCAGCGGGTCGAATGCGCCGGCGAGCGCGGCGAACTTGTCTGTCCAGTCCTTGCCCGAGCGGGTGTAGAGCGTGACACCTCCCTTCCCCAGCGCGGCGAGGGCGCGGTAGCCGTCGAACTTGGTCTCGTGCCACCATGCGTCGCCCTCGGGCGCGTCGCTGACCAGCGTGGCGAGCTGCGGCTTGCGGAAGCTCGGCGCCTTGCGCGAGCGCTCCTTGGCGCGCGGCTGCTTCGGCTCCTCTCCCTTCGCGATCTGCTTCATCGTCCGCCCGGTGCGGACAGAGCGGGAATACCCTCCGGTGAGGGCGTCGGCCGCGCCCGTCTCGCCGCCCTTCTCCTTGATGAGCAGCCAGTTCTCGCGCGTCTCGTCACCCTTCATCCGCACCAGCACCCAGTGCCCCCGCATCCGGCGGCCGTGCAGGTCGAGCTTGAGCTCGCCCGTGTCGAGACACTCGTTCACGTCGCCGCGCGGCTCCCACGTGCCTTCGTCCCACAGCATCACGGTGCCGCCGCCGTATTCGCCCTCCGGGATGGTGCCCTCGAAGTCGGCGTAGTCGAGGGGGTGATCCTCCGTCCGCACGGCGAGGCGCTTCTCCGAGGGGTCGGGGCTGGGGCCCCTGGTCACGGCCCACGACAGGAGCGCGCCGTCGTGCTCGAGGCGAATGTCGTAGTGCAGGCGGCTTGCGTCGTGCTTCTGCACCACGAAGCGGCGGCCCCCGCCGGCACCCTGCCGGGGCGCGTCGACCAGGCCCTCGGGCTCGGCCGTGCGGGCGAAGTCGCGCTTGTCGTGGTAACGGTCGAGACGGTCGCGGGCCATCACGACGCCTTCTTGCGGCGCGCGCCGGATTTCGACGAGCCGGACTTCGTTTTGCCCGACGCCTTCCGCCCGCCCGACGACCTGCGGCTCCCGGCCTTGCCATCTCCCGCCTTGTCCTCGCCGAGGCTGCGCTTGAGCGCGGCCATCAAGTCGACCACGTTCTCGCCCCCGGGGGGTGTTTCGCCTTCGCCGATCTCCACGCGCGCGGCCTTGCCACTCCTGCGCTTGGCCTCGATCAGCTCGCGCAGGCCCTCGGCGTAGCGGTCGTCGTAGGCAGAGGCGTCGAAGGGCGCGGTCTTGCGCTCGATGAGCGAGGTGGCCAGTTCGAGCAACTCCTCGTCGGCCGCCTCGTCGGCGATGTCGCGGAACATCGGCTCGGCGTCGCGCAACTCGTCGGGGTAGTGCAGCGTCTCGAGAAGCAGGCCGTCGCCGCAGGGGCGCAGGGCGGCGAGGTATTCCTTTCCCCGCATCGTCAACATCTCCAACTTCGACAGGCTGCAAAAGCTCATTGACCCCACTAAATGTGTGGTGGGAGGGAAGGGTGACCGGGATGCACTGTTCATCGAACCCACGGTCATGACAGGGGTTGATATCACGGACGCCGTGATGCAGCAAGAGGTATTTGGCCCGGTAATGCCCATATTAAGCTACCGGGACCTGGACACATTGCTTGGTGAACTGAAAGAACGTCCCTCACCACTTGCGTTGTATATCTTTACAGGCGAGATGCGACTGGCGAAGAAAATACAATCCACATTCCGCAGCGGTACGGGTATGATAAATGATACTGTGGTGCATTTTGTGAACGGAACAACTCCCTTTGGCGGTATGGGTGAAAGCGGCATGGGAAGTTACCATGGCAAAGCAGGATTTGAGTGCTTCAGTCATCGGAAAACCGTACTTCGTAAACCCACATGGTTTGAGCTCTGGGTGAAATATCCGCCCTATACAAAGCTGAAGCTGAAGATCGTTAAGCTGTTCCTGCGATAGTGCAGCCGGTTGAAGCGGAGGGGCCACAAAAATTACTTGGCTGCACTGTCCAGGTACTGACTGGGGGTCATTCCGGTCAGATCCTTAAAGATGGTGTTAAATGCTGATTTGCTGTTGAAGCCGGAATCATAGGCAATAGCAAGGATGGTGAGGTTTTTGTATTTTGGATCCTTTAATCTTTGCTTTACCTCTTCCACCCGGTACTCATTGATCAGGTAATAGAAATTTTTTCCCAGGTGCTGATTGATTACCTCGGTAATAAAATGCCTGGGAATATCCAGGTCTGCAGCAACATCATTGATGGTCAATTCCCTGTCCAGGTAGGGTTTTTTCTCTGCCATGTAATGCAGCACCTGTTGCCTGATTTGTTCCACATCCTGTTGCTTAAGTCCCGATCGCATATATTTACTATCCTCCACTTCTTTCGGTTCTTCGGGGACACTTCCTTTGTGCGAGGCGATCTCTTCGAAAACTGAAGGTTGCTTGAAGCCAAAGAATCCATAAAGGAATGCAAAAACTGTAAGGCCAATAAAAGAGAGCTCATAGGGATCAAATGGCATAAAATTAATCAGGATGTCGATCAGTCCGACTATAAATACAAGCACATAGCTGACATAGAATGTTACAGACAGACCGATCAGCCACTGAAGGGTGAATTTCGTAGAAGAGTAGCTAACGAGGCTCTTCAGGTTTTCCTGGTGGCGGTAGATTACCACAAATGTAGCAATGCTGTATGATGTAATGGATATAAAGAAGGAGGCACCGTAAATAATCCGCAAAGAGATGAAACGGTCGATAACCAGGAACCCCTTGCTTCCTTCCATGACAGGTTTGTTCAGGAAGACCAGGGAGACAATGAGAAACACGACAAAAGGGGCAAAATGCCAGAGGTACCGGTAATTGAATTTAGGATGTTCGGTTGTCATCAGTTTGGCATACAGAAACATCAGGGGCCCATAGGTGAAAGGTAATACTTTTATGGAATATAGTTCTACCAGGTTGGAATTCACCAGCACAATGACCATTTCAATGCAGATCAGGAAAAACCATGCAGCCAGTACCTGGTTGGCCATGATTCTTGGTTTTTTCGTTGCGATCAGCAATCCGGCAAAGAAGGCCTGTGAGATTCCGATGTACAGGATTTGTTCCATGTATTAAAATTAAACAAAACTGGTTGAACATCACCCTCAGGTATGCTGAATTTTTCGCAGCTGGACCACATAATGCGTTTGCAGAGGTGTTGTATTGCGCTTCATTGTTAGCTGGAATCACTCGATGAGCGATTGAATACCGTGCATTTTTTATTTTGAAATACGTGGTCAGATCATTACTTTTAGACTTTCAAAAAAAATCAGTTAATGAGTGTACTATTAAACAAGGATTCAAAAGTGATTGTGCAGGGATTTACCGGCAGTGAAGGAACCTTTCATGCGCAGCAGATGATCGAGTACGGAACCAATTTAGTGGGAGGGGTTACTCCCGGGAAAGGAGGTCAGAAACATCTGGATCGCCCTGTATTTAATTCGGTGCAGGATGCGGTGGAGGCCACATCTGCAGACACTTCAGTAATCTTTGTTCCTCCGCCATTTGCCGCTGATGCGATCATGGAGGCGGCTGATGCAGGCATACGGCTGGCAGTTTGTATCACAGAGGGCATCCCTACAGATGACATGGTGCGCGTTAAGGAATACCTCAGCCACAGGGCCACAACCCTTGTTGGACCGAACTGCCCCGGTGTAATCACCCCCGGAGAAGCCAAAGTAGGGATCATGCCCGGGTTCATCCACGAAAAGGGTGTTGTGGGCATTGTATCCAGATCAGGAACCCTCACCTATGAAGCTGTGGACCAGGTCACCAGGGAAGGACTCGGACAATCTACCTGCATCGGGATCGGCGGGGACCCGATCATTGGAACCACCACCCTGGATGCCATTAAATTGCTGATGGAAGATGAGCAGACCAGGGGAATCATCATGATTGGTGAGATTGGCGGCAGCATGGAGGCAGATGCCGCAGCATGGGTGCGGGATAATGGCACAAAACCCGTGGTAGGCTTCATTGCAGGTCAGACTGCCCCGAAGGGACGCCGCATGGGACACGCAGGTGCCATTGTGGGAGGCAAGGCGGATACTGCTGAAGCCAAGATGAAGATCATGGAAGAATGTGGC
The DNA here is from genome assembly GCA_964583445.1 of uncultured Bacteroidaceae bacterium. GTDB lineage: Bacteria > Bacteroidota > Bacteroidia > Bacteroidales > M55B112. Next base: position 6,094 of record CAZOXI010000034.1, read on the forward strand.
ATTCACGTGGTTGTTTCCCCGGCTGATATTGGCAGCAAGATGGCAGAAGTATTAAAGCAAGGATAGATAATTACGTAGTCGTTTGAGACTGCAACGCACCTATTGCGGGATGAAGATTGAACAGATACGTGAAGCCGCAGAAGTAATCAGGAATGCAACACATCTGACCGCTTTTACGGGTGCAGGCATTTCGGTGGAGAGCGGAATCCCTCCTTTCAGGGGCGAGGATGGAATATGGAGCCGGTACGATCCGGGGGTGCTGGATATTTCCCGGTACAGGTCATACCCCGACGAAACCTGGCCGGTGGTCAATGAGATCTTCTACCAGTTCTTTGCAAAAGCACAACCCAACAAGGCCCATTATTTCCTCGCATGGTTGCAACAGGAAGGCATCCTGAAAGCGCTGATCACACAGAATATTGACAACCTGCACCAGGATGCCGGCAGTACAGATGTGATTGAATATCACGGTAATTCACAATACCTGGTCTGCACCTATTGTGGGGAAAGAAGAAAAGTTGAGGAACCCTTAGTTACAGATGAAGTTCCGCGCTGCCGCAATGAAGGTGCATTGATGAAACCTGATTTCATCTTTTTGGGTGAACCGATACCACAGGAAGCAGCAAGGCGCTCAATGGCGGAAGCTGAAAAAACGGATGTGATGCTGTTGATCGGAACCACCGGTGAGGTAATGCCCGCAAGCATGATCCCCAAAGTGGCCAAAAGGGGAGACGCTACGATTATCGAGGTCAACACTGCTGAGACCATCTTCACCCAAACCATAACGGATCTGTTCCTGCAGGGGAAGGCTGCAGCGGTATGCGACCAGATGCAGCAGGAGATTACACGGCTAAAATGAGCCAATCATTCCGTATGTCGTGATTTTTGCATTAATTTGTACTACCAAACAAAAACCAGAATAAAATGGAATTATTAAATGGAAAAGTGGCCCTGGTAACAGGTGCCGCACGAGGTATCGGCAGAAAGATCGCTGAAGCATATGCTGCCGAGGGCGCTGATGTGGCTTTCACTGACCTGAACCGTGACGAGAACATGGAATCTCTAGAAAAAGAATTGTCAGCACTTGGCGTGAAATGCAAAGGGTATGCAAGTGATGCCAGTAACTATTCGGAAGCGCAGGAGACGGCCGATGCCATCGTAAATGATTTTGGTAAAATCGATATCCTGGTTAATAACGCAGGGATCACCAGAGACACCCTGCTGATGCGGATGGAAGAAGAGATGTGGGACCTGGTGATCAAAGTCAACCTCAAGTCGGTATTTAATTTTACCAAGGCAGTCCAGAAATATATGCTGAAGGCCCGGACCGGTTCGATTATTAACATGAGTTCGGTAGTGGGAGTGAACGGTAATGCCGGACAATCCAATTATTCTGCTTCAAAGGCTGGAATCCTCGGCTTCACCAAGTCTGTTGCAAAGGAATTGGGTTCACGGAACATCAGGTGCAATGCGATCGCTCCCGGATTCATTATTACTGATATGACCGGAAAATTATCTGATGAAGTCAAAGAGGAGTGGGTAAAAACGATTCCATTGCGACGCGGCGGCTTACCGGAAGATGTGGCCAATGTTTGTGTCTTCCTGGGATCTGAGCTTTCTTCGTACGTTACCGGCCAGACCATTTCCGTTTGTGGCGGGATGACCTAGTTCAGAAATTACACAAGGCAGGAAACAGTTGTTCCCCTTTCCGCGTTATTTAAGGAGAATAGTTGTTTATTGTCTTTTTCGAAATGAAAATCAATACGAAGGGGAAAATACTGCTGATGCTGTCCCTGGTGCCCTTTCTGGCAGGGTGCGCGGGTTCCAGCAGTTTTGTCAGGTTCGAGATATTGCAGCCGGCCGATATTACCTACCCGCAGACGGTGAGCAAGGTGGGCTATCTCAACAGGAGTCCTCTGTCCAGGCATTCTTTTTCAGAAGTCAACCAGAAGGGGCTTGACCCGATCGCATTGAGGATCGTTGACAGTATCGTATGTAACAATGTGCGCAAAGGCTTCTATGAGGGCAAACAACTCAATGAACTGACTTTCCTGGAGGATATTCCCCTGTACAATGCCCGTCGGACGGATACCGTGGGAAAAGCGAAGCCATTGGATGCTTTCACACAAAAGCAGGTATTCCGTGATGCCGGCAGCAATATAGATGCACTGGTCGTCATGGAATATTATTATGCAGACCTGGGGAAGACCTATCCTGCTTACGATTTTATGGTTGGCGATTATATCGAGGAATTCATGCTGGACATGACGATCCTGTGGCGGGTCTATACTGACGACAGGGATTCACCAATTGATGAATACCTGCAACAGGATACCCTCTATTATATGAACCGCCAATCCAGTCCCTCTTCGACATACCTGACTCCTGCAGATATACTCAGAGACGGCAGCCAGGAAATGGGATTTCGCTATGGTCTGCGACATATACCAAAATGGAGGGAGGTCTCACGCGTCATCTTCCGGGGAGGAAGCAAGGAATTAAGAGCTGCTGCAGATCTTACAGACATGGGTAATTGGGATGAGGCAGCCGGTTTGTGGGTTCCGCTCATCCGGAATGAAGATCCCAAAGTTGCCGCAAAGGCCTGCCACAACCTCGCCGTCCACTACGAATTACTGGACGATATCGTGACCGCCTCCAACTACATCAAGAGGGCCAGTGAATTGTGGGATAATAAAACCACCGAACGCTACAGCGAAGCATTGAAAAAACGATTAAAAAACCAGCAGGAACTGAAGCAACAGGTCAGGTAAATCTTCCTGCACTCCCTGGAATCTATTCATGCGTCATGAGGGATCCCGATGCACATCGATTTTCCCGCCTGGTCATTGCTTGACAAGCACAGCGGATGTTAATGCGATTAAATCTGTACCGGCATTCATGGAGGAAAACCCGGGGAAAATTATACTTTTGTGGTTCAATTGAACCATTATGAGTGTAGTTGCTGTACAGGGGATTTTCCTCTTTATCCTGATCGGAACATTTTTACTGGAACGCTGGCTGGACCTGAAAAATCTGCGCCATACGGTAATAACATTGCCAGAGGAGTTGAAGGATGTCTATGACCAGGAGGAGTACCGGAAGAGTCAGTTATATAAAAAGGAAAATACACGGTTTTCCTTTATCACCAGTTCCTTCAGCCTGGTAATAATGGTGACGGCCATCCTGCTGGGGATCTTCGGTTGGCTGGACCGCTTCCTGGAGGCCCGGGTTGATTCATATTATCTGCTGGTATTGCTGTTCTTCGGGATACTGGGGATTGTATCCGACCTCCTGGGCATTCCCTTTGAATGGTACGACACCTTCAGGATAGAAGAAAAATACGGGTTCAATAAGACCACCCCGAAGACCTTTGTACTGGATAAGCTGAAGGGGTGGTTGCTCGGTATTATCCTTGGGGGCGGTATCCTGCTGCTCATCACCTGGATCTACCAGGCAACAGGGGAGTATTTCTGGTTGCTTGCCTGGGGAGTGATCACACTGTTCTCCCTGGTCATGAACATGTTCTATTCAAATCTCATCGTACCCTTATTCAACAAGCAAACACCCCTGGAAGAAGGGGAACTGCGGAAAGCGATCGAGGCGTTTGCTGACAAGGTCGGGTACAACCTGAAAAATATTTATGTGATCGATGGTTCCAAACGCTCCAGCAAGGCCAATGCCTATTTCACGGGACTGGGACCGAAAAAGCGGATCGTGCTCTACGATACATTGATCAATGATCTGGAAACCGACGAAATTGTCGCCGTACTGGCACACGAGATCGGTCATTACAAGAAAAAGCACAGCCTGTCGGGGATGTTTTTGGGGATCATCCAGACCGGGATCATGCTGTACCTGTTTTCATTGTTTGTAGCTATTCCTGAGCTTTCACAGGCGCTGGGAGGGGAGACCGCATCGTTCCATATCGGATTGATCGCATTTACTATCTTATATGCGCCCCTTTCGATGTTGCTGGGCATTTTTACGAGCATGTTCTCCAGGAGAAATGAATACCAGGCAGATGCCTATGCTGCGGAACACTATACCGCGCCCTCCCTTGTCAGCGGGCTGAAGAAATTGAGTAAAAACAGTTTAAGTAACCTGACACCCCATCCGCTTTATGTATTCTTTCATTATTCGCATCCACCACTGCTGCAGCGGATCAGGAAGTTGCAGGACAGGGCAGGGCAGGACAACTAAAAATATAGTCAGAAATGACCGTTTCAATCGTAACCATCGGTGATGAGATTCTGATCGGGCAGATCACTGACACCAACGCAGTATGGATTGCAAAAACAATGACCACCCTCGGCATGCATGTGCACGAAATGGTGAGCATTTCCGATACGCCGGAACATATAACGCGGACTTTGGACCGGCTGATTGGCAGTTCCGACCTGGTGCTGATGACCGGCGGACTGGGACCAACAAAGGACGATCTCACTAAACAGACACTCAATGACTATTTCGGTGGTACGCTGGTGGTGGATGAACAGGTTCTCGCCACGATTACTGAATTCTTCGATAAACGGGGCCGTACCATGATCGATTCAAACCGCCGCCAGGCAGAGGTGCCGGATGTTTGCACAGCACTTCCGAATGAGCATGGAACGGCACCAGGCATGTGGTTTGAGAAGGACCGCACGATCGTTGTTTCCATGCCTGGCGTTCCCTATGAGATGAAGCCCATGGTCACCAACAAAGTTATTCCCGCATTGAAATCAAAGCTTGAGATCCCGACGCTGGTGCACCGGACCATAATGACCCACGCGGTTCCTGAATCCTACCTTGCCGAAATGATCGGTGACTGGGAAAAGAATTTACCCGAATGTGTCAGGCTGGCCTACCTTCCCCGGCCCGGAATCGTGCGTCTAAGGCTCACTGTGACAGGTAAATGTGTTGAAATAGCCGATGAACTACTGGATGCGCAAACCGCGCTATTGAAAGACAGGATCGGGGACCACATTTTCGGGTATGATGACCTGCCTATTGAGCAGGTCCTCGGAGCGTTGCTTAAGAAAAAGGGATTAACCGTTTCCGCTGCAGAAAGCTGTACAGGTGGAAATATTGCGCGCCTGATCACCCGGATACCAGGAAGTTCCGCCTATTTTAAAGGTACCCTTGTGGCCTACAGCAATGCAGTCAAAACTGCAAGCCTCGGTGTTGGAGCGGAACTGATCGAAACATATGGTGCCGTGAGCAGGGAGGTGGTGGAATCCATGGCAAAAGGTGCACTGACAACCCTGGGCAGTGATGTCGCCATGGCCACCTCGGGGATTGCTGGTCCGGATGGCGGAACCGATGAGAAACCGGTTGGGCTCGTCTGGATCGCAGTGGCTTCCGCAGACCGGGTCTACAGCAAAGCATACCGCTTTGGTGGCCACCGGGAACTGGTGATCGAGCAATCGAGTATCATGGCGATCGGATTGCTTTTCAAGTTATTAAATGGCAGGTTGCCGGGACCGGGACAAAGCTGACGGAATCTCTACCGGATCCGGCCACTGGTTTTCAGATAAATACGGGCATTGTTCTGCAATAGATTCCAGGCAAGGCTAATGATCCTTATGATCAACACATTCAGAAATTTAACCTGTTCATATCAATGTTAATAACTGCGATATTTTTTAAATCAAAAGTTTGAATTTTTGAAATAAAATGACGTACTTTGCGCCTCGCTAGTGAAAATGTAAAGAAATCTAATAGAACAATGGCTAGAGTTTGTCAGATCACAGGAAAAAAAGTAGTAGCCGGGAACAACGTTTCCCACTCAAAGAAAAGGACAAGACGCAAGTTCTATCCGAACTTATTTGATAAAAAATTCTACCTGGCAGAAGAGGATCGCACGATCACGTTAAGAGTGTCTGCGCAGGGGATCAGGAAGATCAGTAAGAAAGGATTGAAAGTTTGTCTGGATGAAGCAAAGGAAAAAGGCTACATCACTACTTATTAATATAATATTTAATTAAAATGGCTAAGAAAGGTAAAGGGAACAGGGTCCAGGTAATTCTTGAGTGCACAGAGCACAAGGACAGCGGTATGCCCGGAACATCCCGTTATATCACTACCAAGAACAGGAAAAATACTCCCGACAGGATGGAGCAGAAAAAGTATAACCCGATCCTCAAAAAAGTTACGGTTCACAGAGAGATCAAGTAAAATATTGAATTATGGCAAAGAAAGTAGTTGCATCATTACAAAAAGGAGAAGGAAGAGTCTTTACCAAGTGTGTTAAAATGGTCAAGTCACCCAAGACTGGCGCATACATGTTTGAAGAAGAGGTTGTGCACAATGACCATATCAAGGATTTCTTCGCCCAGTAATCATAGTAGCAAATACCATTTGAATATTGAAAGCTTTCTTTAACGGGAAAGCTTTTTTTATATTTACCACCTGTTTTAAACGAGAAAATGGGAATTTTTTCAACAGATAAGAAAAAGAACCTGGACAAGGGGCTGGAAAAGACCCGTGAGAATGTATTTAAAAAACTTTCCAGGGCGGTCGTGGGAAAATCACGCGTTGATGATGAAGTGCTGGACAACCTGGAGGAGGCGCTCATTACCTCCGATGTAGGTGTGGATACCACCCTGCGCATCATCGAGCGCGTCGAGGAGCGGGTATCGCGAGATAAATACCTCAATACCAGCGAACTAAACGTCATATTAAGAGAAGAGATCATTGGTCTCCTGGCCGAAAACAACCAGGAAAATATTTCGGATTTCAGTGCACCTCTGCCATCAAAGCCCTATGTGATCATGGTGGTTGGTGTGAACGGGGTGGGGAAGACCACCACGATTGGTAAACTGGCACACCATTTCAAGAAATCGGGTAAAAAGGTGATCCTGGGAGCTGCGGATACTTTCAGGGCTGCTGCAGTAGAGCAAATCAGCATCTGGGCAGAGCGTGTGGATGTGGAATTGATCAAACAGAAGATGGGATCGGATCCGGCTTCCGTTGCATATGACACGGTCGCTTCGGCGGCATCGAAAGATGCAGATGTCGTGATTATCGATACGGCCGGCAGATTGCATAACAAAGCCAACCTGATGAATGAACTCAGCAAGATCAAGCGGGTCATGCAAAAAGTGATCCCTGATGCACCCCATGAGATCCTGTTGATCCTTGATGGCTCAACAGGTCAGAATGCATTCGAGCAGGCACGCCAGTTCACCGCCGCTACGGAAGTGAATGCGCTGGCGCTTACCAAACTGGACGGTACGGCCAAGGGCGGGGTGGTTCTTGGCATATCCGACCAGTTCAGGATCCCGGTGAAGTATATCGGCATCGGTGAGAAGATGGAAGACCTGCAGGTGTTCAACCGCGAAGCGTTTGTGGACACATTATTTGGTTCCTGACCTCTTCATCCTTGATGACTCAGCGGGTCAGAACGTACTCGGGCAGTCGCGCCTGATCACTGCCTCCACGGAAGTGAGTGCACCGGCACTTACAAATATTTTTTCTACTGTATATAAAACCTAATGTGGAATTTGCAACAGGTCACCTTGACTAAAAAGAAGTTTATAATTAATTGCAAATAAATACT
>CAZOXI010000035.1:0-13535 GCA_964583445.1 uncultured Bacteroidaceae bacterium
GCTGTAATCGATCTGCGTGATATTGGCGCCGATCAGGTCATAGAACAGGTATGCAACAAAAAACCCAAGCAGTGACAATGAAAATGCAATCCGGCTGTATAGCAGTAACCCGATTGCAACCACGATGCCGGTAAGGATACTGTATTGAAACAAAATGGCGCTCAGGGAAATGAAGAAGGTGCTGAGCACTTTCGGGAATGGGATTGAATTAAAGAACTCATGCACTGCAACCAGGCGATCTCCTCCGACCTGGTACAATTCATTAAGCGTATAGATACCCCGTTCACTGATTCCCAGCGCATCAAAACTACGGGTCGCTGTAATAAATGTCCATAGCGCCAATATAAATGGAATGCTCAGGTAGGGTAGTTGATACTTTCCAATCACTCCTTGCAGCGAGACGGAGATAAAGAATGTGAATAGTGCGGCTAGAAATATGATCAGCACCAGGTGCCAGCCGAAACTATAATAGATTCCCAGGCCCAACCCGACCAGCAGGCTGTTGAATCCATAGAATCCTTGCGCTGTGGTAGGCTTATGCAGGTTGAGAATAAATGCAGCCACTGATGTGGTTAGCACTGCCAGGAGACCAGCAAGACCCGCGTAGATGTCGTAGAAGGTGACCAGCATCAGCAGGATTGCAAAGGCCTTATGCGTAGAGAAAAACACCTGTGAGTAGCTATTGATAATGCTATGCACAAAATATCGTGTATCCTCTTTATTGATCTTCAGAGACTGCATAAATCAACTTTACATCAGAACTTGATCTCCTTCAGGTGATCAGGAATCTTCTCCAGCATATTCATGGATTCGTAATTTTCGTTTTCCCTGATCACATACGGGACCCCCTCAGTATTGATCATCACCACCCTGGGCCTGTATGTTATAAACTGTAACCACTGTGTCATATTGTATGCGCCAATCCTGCTGATCACCACGTGATCGCCTTTTTCAAGCAGCGGGAATTGCACTGCACCCCTGATTACATCTATGTTCATACAGAGCGGTCCGTAGATTGTAGTATCCTCTGTATCCGGTTGATGCTCCTGTGCCGGTACAATGTTGTGTTCATACCAAAAGGATGTGAACAGCATGTTGACGCCGATATCGATGACCAGGGACCGTCTTCCATCGGCCAGGCGTTTGTTGGCCAGTACGGTACCCGCAAGATATCCTGCATCATCAATCAGGGCCCTGCCCGTTTCCAGGAAAAGGGTGGGCATCCGGTCGTGCCTGATGTCGGAGTTATTCAATGCTGCTGTAATGGCTTCAGCATAATCATCGAAGGAGGGACATGTATCTGATCCCGGAAGGTATGCTCCCTTCAGTGTATTCTTTGATGCAAAACCACCACCCACGTCAATGTATTTAATAATGTGATCGAATTTCCGGTCGATCCTTACCGCCAAGTCAGCCATTTTCTTTGTGGCAATGGCATAGGATACAGGTGCCATGACATAGGTCCCGATGTGGGTATGTAATCCCATCAGCTCCAGGTTATCCTGGGGCATGATCTTGTTGATCGCAGCCCATGCTTCACCGTTCTCATAATTGAATCCAAAACGGTCCCATTGCGGATAAATGCCGGTATCCATGTTGATCCGGATAGCCACTTTTGCCTTTTCTGTGCTTCCATCTACTATATCAATGATCTCGTAAAGTTCGTCAAAATGATCGATATGGATCAGTGACCCGTTTTTTATGGCCATTTCCAGGTCCTGGCGAGACTTATCCGGCCCGTTGAAAATGATCTTGTTTCCAGGCACTCCGTTGGCCATCGCCTTTTCATATTCAAACCCGGACACCACTTCAGCCCATGAGCCCTCCTGGTGGAATACCCTGCAGACAGCATTCATGTAATTGGTTTTATAGGACCAGGCAAGTTGTACTTTCGGATACCTGGTCTTAAAGGCTGACTCAGCTTCACGGTAGGTGTCCCTGATAGTCTGCTCAGAGAGTACATACAATGGTGAGCCATATTCTTTCAATAGTTCATTGATGTTTATATTATCGATTGCAGTGATGGGCCTGACATTGGTCTTCATGCCAAATTTATCAGGTACACCTGCATTGATCCGGTTGATTACCGGTCTTTCGAATGTTGGTTTTTCCATGCTAAGATTAATTTTTTGTGATTTTTCCTGCTACACTGTTGCCATCTTCAGTGATAACGTTCAATATATAGGTCCCTGGATCCAGCGCTCCGGTTGCAACCGGGATGCTGCTCATCCCCGGGCCATAGGATTGATCCAGGAGTCTTTTCCCCGAAAGATCATTGATCAATATCTTTCCCCCTGTTTTGAGATCTTCCTGCCTCATTTCTACACGCACCATATCGCTTGCAGGATTAGGAAAGATCCGTAATGATGGGGAGGATGTCACGGCGTTACTGTTTGAATCACCACCCCCGATGCTATATACATTCGTGTTTACAAGGTAATAATTAGTATTATAAATGTACTGGTAGGCAAATAATTTGGGCGCACCATTGAATTCTTTGATCTCTGCAAATCCCCCATCCTGCAAATTGAGCAGAACATTGCCCTGTTCGTTTATAACTTTCATTCCGTAGGTATATACATATTCATCGTTCACCAGGCTGGATTTAGTATACAGGTACAACAATTCAATGTTTTCATCAGTATTGAAGGTCTTCCTGCTGACAAATTTGATATCGCTGAGAAAATAACCTTGCGGTATCGCAAGGTCGATGGTCTTGTAAAGTGAGTGGTCTTCATTAAAGATGCGGCATTGATTCATTGGGACATCCATAAGGTAATATTTGAACTCGCCATCATCCACCTCGGTCAGGGTCGCGGAATAATTATAGGTATGTTCGGGTGTGATCTGGGCGTTCAGCAGCAAGCTGAAGAATAGGACTGTAATTGAAATTATTAAGGTTTTCATCTTGTTGGTTTATAATTCTCCAGAAATAGAAAGTTTTTCAAAATCGCTGATATTTCCTATCAGGTCGTAAGAGTATCTGATAAACATTTTACCCACTTCATAGTCCGTCACAGGTTCCAATTTCTCCCCCATGGCGAGGAGTACAAGGGCTTCCGGGATATTCTGTCCGGCACCTATGGCCAGGTATACCCATGCCGGGATCCGGGGATTGATCTCAATCAGGTAATACTTTCCCTGGTTGGTCTTGATCATCTCCAGTTCCATACCACCCTTCCATTTATTCTGTTTAAAAAGATCGCGGGTAATCTGCAGCAGTTTCTTATCTCCAAGGGTAATTCCGCTCCATGCTTTCCCTTTGTCTGTGATATACTGTTTACGCATGGGCACCGCAGCTATCGTCTCACCGGTTCCGTCGCCCAGGGCCACAACATTCACTTCGGTACCACGTATGAATTCCTGGATGATTACCGGGAGTCCCCATTTGGCACTTATCTTGTTGAATTGGTTGATTACCTGCTCTGAATTGTAGGCGATGTAAGCGTCGTAGAATTTCCCCTTGACAAGTAAAGGGTACTCAAATTCATCGCGTAAATCAGGGATGTCATTCACCGATGTGATGGATTTGCTGTGCGGCACATCCATACTATATTTTTCTCCGAAACTATCCAGGTTTCCTTTCTGTCGTTCTTCAAATTGCTCAATCGTGGGAAGATACGTCCTGATATTGTGCTTTCTGAGCAATGCGTCTGCCTTCATGAAAGTATATAGCTCTGCATCCAGGTTAGGGATAATCAGGTCGATCGGGTCTTTCCCATGGATTTCCAGTATCCTTTCCATAAACGGACCGATTCCCACAGAAGGGTAGGGTATAAGGTAGGTTTTGTCCAGCGCACCCTCCATATAAATGCCTGGCTCCATGTTCTCATATGCCAGTCCTATGATCCGTGCATCAAATTTTTCTGATTCACGAATCCCCCGCACAACAGGGATGCCGGGACCCGGATTGTCGGTATTATTGAGCCCGGTGATCGCGATGGTGATCTTTGGTTTACTCATCAGTTTCTGCTTCAATTAAATTCAGTCTGCGCAGGGTGTGTAAAAAATCATCCATGTACCTGTTAAATGACTTTGCGTCGATATCGTACTCGGTCAGTATGGTAGTTTCGATTTCCGGAAGTGACATTCCTTTGGATAGAAGCCTGAGAATCTCTTTTCCTGAAGAATTCACGGAAAAGGATTCCCCGGAGTTGGGATCAAATAGGAAGCCGGACTCGCTAACGGCTATGTTTTCTCGTAATTTCATGAACTGAACTTTTAATTGACACCACAAAATTCAGGAATCGCGTGAAAGAATTGTTACGATATTTCTTAAATGATGTATAAAATTTTAATGCTAGAATTCTTCAATTCCTCTTTTTTCTACCCCGGTGCCTTGTTTGTATTGGGTAACAGTAACACCGGTGATTTTCCTGAATTGGCTGGAGAGGTATTGTACACTGGAATAATCCATCATGTACGCGATCTCACTTAATGAATATTCATCTTCATCAATGAGATGCTTGATACGTTCAATCTTCTGATTGATGATATATTTTTCCAGTGTGATGTGTTCCTGGTCAGAGAATATTTTGGAAAGATATGGATAGCTGAATCCGAGTTTCTCCACCAGGTAATCAGATTTCCTGACGATCGAGTTGACGTTGTTGAGGTGATGGATCAGTTCAATCACCGCGATCTTGATCTCGGATACCAGTCGGTCTTCTTTGTTCTCCAGCAGTCCAAAACCGTATTTTTTAAGGATCTGATCGATCTCTTCATGAGACATAGCAGCAGCATCATAAGAGATCCGGGCCTTGCCCAGTGTCAATTCGTGTACAATGATCCCGTTATTTTCAAGCTGCTCTCTCAGAAAAAGCTTGCAGCAACTACAGACCATGTTCCTGATGTGGATCGTTTCTGTTATGTGACTGTTCTGAGATGTCATTCGCTTCAATTAGAACCTTTAAATTTAAAAAGAAATTCGAAAACTGTAATTCAGGATATATTGCTAATTTTACTCAACCATGCACTACAAGAATCATGCGCAACTTCTTCTGCCACGACAACAAATATGTGCGGACCGGGGATTCACCATACTGAGATTTGTGCACGATAGTTCAATGACAGGATGTAATATATTCTTGAAAGAGGAGCGCGAATGATGAAGCTTTTGATTATAAATTTAGACTAAATAAATAAATCGTAGCACATAAAATGCCAAGAAAAATTATTGTACTTGGGGCAGGATTGGTGGGTAAAACCATCGCTGTTGATCTGCAGCGGGCTGGAAATGATGTTTTTTCTGCAGACGTTGATCCAGGTGCATTGAAAAAACTGGAAGCTGTCGCAGGGATCACTACCTATGAGGCGAATTTCATGGATCCCCCGATATTGCGTGAATTGGTGCATGACAAAGACCTCGTAATCGGCGCAGCTCCTGGTGCGCTTGGCTACCGACTCATGGAACAGGTAATCAGATTTGGAAAAAATATGGTGGATATCTCTTTCTGTCCGGAGGACTATTTGCAGATCGACGGGCTTGCAAAGGAGAATGGGGTGACGGTAGTGGCTGATATGGGTGTGGCACCCGGGATGTGTAATGCCATCCTGGGATTTCATGATCAAAAGATAGAAGTGAAAAGTTACAAGTGCATCGTCGGGGGGTTGCCGGATAAACGTACCTGGCCACTGGAGTATAAATCCTCCTGGTCACCTGTCGACTGTATCGAAGAATATACCCGCCCGGCAAGATTGGTGCGTAATGGTAAGATCATCACTTTACCTGCGCTTTCGGATGCTGAGCTGGTGGATTTTGAAGAAGTGGGCACCCTGGAGGAATGGAACTCTGATGGTCTCAGGTCGTTGTTGCAAACCATGCCCCATATCCCCGATATGGTTGAAAAAACACTGCGTTATCCTGGCACGATCAATTATATAAAAGCCCTCAGGGAATTGGGATATTTTTCATACGATACTATTAAAGTTAACAATCAGTTGATGCGACCTATTGACTTAACAGCAAAACTTTTATTTCCTTCATGGAAATTAGAAGATGGAGAAGGTGAATTTACCATCATGCGGGTAACAATTGCCGGTAATGAGGCGGGGCAACCGGTAACATACCAGTATGATCTGTATGATCGTTATGATGCACAAACGGGCACACTTTCCATGTCGAGAACCACTGGATATACTTGTGCAGGAGCAGCACACCTGTTGCTCGAAGACCGGGTCGGACAGACCGGGGTACTTGCTCCGGAAATGGTTGGCAGGAAAGAAGAGAATTTCAATTTTTTACTTCATTACCTTGCGGAAAGAGGCGTGGTTTACAGGAAGACCAGGGTCTGAAGCAGTACAAAATAAAATATGCTCCAACGGATCACCATCGAGGAATATCTTTTAAGGTTACCACTTCTGCCCATCATTGATGTGCGGACCCCGGCTGAGTATGAGAAAGGCCATATTCCGGGCGCTGTCAATGTTCCTCTCTTTTCTAATGAAGAGCGGGCAAAGGTTGGTACAATGTATACAAAGGTATCAGCAGACAAGGCCTATGCGATGGGTTATGAATTTGTAAAACCGAAACTGGATTTTTTTGTTGAAAGATCCAAAGAAGTATCAGACGACGGTAAGGTGGTGGTTTATTGCTGGCGTGGCGGAATGCGCAGCAAGTCTTTTGCTGAATATATTGAGGCGGAAGGAGTGCAGGAGGTATCCGTGATCAAGGGAGGATATAAGGCCTTCCGTCAACATGCATTGGAAGCATTCCGTCGACCGGAGAAGCTGCACATTCTCGGAGGGTACACTGGAAGTGGAAAAACCAGGGTATTGAAGGAACTTGAACTCCGGGGCGAACAGGTCATTGATTTGGAGGGAATCGCGCATCATAAAGGTTCAGCCTTTGGTGCAATTGGACAACCAAAACAGCCAAAAAATGAGCATTTTACAAATTTGTTATTCTGGGAATGGAAATCCCTCGACATGAACAGACCGGTATGGCTCGAAGATGAGAGTATTCATATTGGCAGGGTTTTTATTCCAGAGGTTTTGTTCCAACGTATGCGGGATGCTGTGGTCTATTTCCTGGAGATTCCCAAACCGGTAAGGGGGCATCTTCTTGTGGAAGAATATGCCGGGATCAATGCAGATATGCTGGTAGTATCTGTTCATAAGATATCAAAAAGACTGGGAGGAAAGCGAACAGATGAGGCAATGGATGCCCTCCGTCAAAATGATTATTACCATGCAGCTTTAATTACGCTGGACTACTACGATAAATTTTATTTGAAAGGGTTAAACAGAAGAGATCCTGGCAAGGTGGTGGTCATCCCTTCTGAGACGGTTGCTGAAGACGACAATGCTGAAAAAGTGCTGTCAAGGATTCGGAATTAAGTAACCATACCACGCTCCAACCAATCTGACCCGAAGCAATTCAGGCCCCACTGGTATTTCGGGAGCAGAGAAAGCAGGGGGATCAACACATTTCGGCCCGGGGTTCATTAAAGATTATGCAATTATTTATATGAGTGGGAAACAATTATAGCTGTTTGTTTGTATATCCTAGAGGTCTAATGGCTACCCATATGAGATCAGTTGCCCAATATTTTCCAATTACCAAATCCGGTATTTGTCGGTTGGTCTTTCTTTTTTCGTTCATTTTAATGATGATGCCTTTCCATGTCCTTGGGCATGTTGACGGGGACTCTGCCTGGCGTTTTCCGCGTCCTGCTTTTTATACAATAAGTTACGCCGGAAATAATGCCTGGAATCCGGGGGCTGCATTTGATGGTGGTTTTTTGCTAAAAGATAAAATGAAAACTCGGAACAGCGGTAAAACCGTTATGCGGCAGTTTTACTTATTATCAAGGTACGGTCTCTACCTGGACCCTGGAAGTCACGCGGCCTTCTATGGCCAGTATGGATTCTCATACAGGAGGACAGGCCCTGAAGGTTGGTTTCGTTCTGTGGAAGTGCTTCCACTTGGAAGCTATCGTTCGTTCCTGTCAGAGACATGGACAGTTGAGGAAGGGGAGCCACCTGGGCGGCTATTTCTGGCGGGGAGGACCTATTTTGCTCCAGGCGTTAATGTTCATTTGGGAAAGCATCAGTCAACCGACAAGGAGAGAGGTTGGTTTATGGGCTTTGGTGTGACTTTGCTTGTTCCCTATAATACATATGTAATGCCGGTATTCACCGTTGAAATGGGATGGAGGTTTTCCGTTAGAAAGGAGGGGAAATGAAAACAATAATGATGCATCGCGGCTGGAGAAAAACCACCCTGGTTATTCTGCTGATTCCTTTATTTGTGCTGTTAATGACCTCCTGCCAGCAGGAAGGCGAAAACCGCATTGATGACGTATTGCATATACGGCACAAGGGCGCTGATATGCCGGCATACGTGCATGGTATTGCAGAGAAAAATGTATTCCTGGTGGTGCTGCATGGTGCAGGAAGTTTCGGACTCGCATTCCGGGACGGTGCTTTCACGGAAACCCTGGAAGAAGAATATGTAATTGTGTATTGGGACCAGCGCGGCCAGGGGATGTCGCAGGGACGTTACGATCCGCCGGAAGACTTGATTGGCCTGATGGCAGAGGATGTGCATGCGCTTGTGCAGGTATTGCGTTCTAAATATGGGGCGGATATCAAATTGTTCTTGATGGGTCATAGCTGGGGAGGATTGCTTGGTGCTTCTGCACTGCTGGATGATCCGGCAAAACAGGCGCGCTTCAATGGATGGATTTGTGTTGATGGTGCCCTGGATCTTGTGAGAGCTGCTGAGGCAAGGAGAGGGTTGATGCTCGCTATTGCAGAAGAGCAGATCAGTGCCGGGAACAATGCCAGTGACTGGGAGGTGCTACGCGAGGAAGTTTCAGAACTGGATTCGCTGTCTGATGAGGATTATAATCCCATGCTTCGGTATGCCCTGCATACCATGCAGCTGTTACAGGTCTCAAATGTGGTTCCGGCAACCATTTCCAGTGAAAAATTATTTCGTACAGTTATAGACAATAATCCGATTACCTGGCAAGTTTCCAACCTGTTCAATCAACCTGTCAACGCTGCCATAGAACAAGAATACACTGTATCAGGCCGCCTGAATGAAATTATCATACCCACCTTAATGATGTTTGGGAAATACGATGTCAGTGTGCCCCCGCTTGTTGGAAGGGAGGCTTACAAGCTGCTGGGATCTTCAAATAAGTCATTGGTGATCTTCGATCAGTCGATTCACCATCCGCATGATACGGAACCGGGTAAATTCTCTGATACTTTAATTTCATTTATTGAAAAGCACCGGTAAATAAGTATTTATCTCGCAAAGTTTCGTGGTTTTCGGTGGTTTTTGTATTTCTCCGTATCCCTCCCCAGGTTTTTTCCCAGATAGTGGATTTTCTTTTCCAAAGAATCCACATCATGTTAATAACGCCAACGGTTGGCCAATCCGACAAGTGAAAGCATCACAGGTACCTCCACCAGCACACCAACCACGGTAACCATGGCAGCGGGGGACTGTAGCCCGAAAAGTGCGATGGCTACTGCAACGGCAAGTTCAAAGAAATTGCTGGCGCCGATCATCGCAGCTGGTGCACACACAGGGTGAGGTAATTTCAGAAATTTTCCTCCGAACCAGGCGATAAAGAAGATGAAATAGGTCTGGATCACCAGTGGCACCGCAACCAGGAGAATAATAAGGGGTTTGTCGATGATGGTGGTCCCCTGGAAAGCAAACAGGAGGATGAGTGTAGTCAGCAGCGCAATGATGGAGACCGGTCTGAATTTAGGAAGAAACACTGTTTTAAACCAGGCTTTACCCCGCTTTCGGATCAGAATGCGATTGGTCAGGTACCCGGCCAGCAGCGGCACAACCACAAATACCACGACGCTGGCAACCAGGGTGTCGTAAGGAATCTGCACATCGGTAATTCCCAGCAGGAGTCCAACGATGGGAACAAACGCCACCAGGATGATCAGGTCGTTGATGGATACCTGCACCAGGGTGTAATTGGGATCGCCGTTGGTCAGGTAGCTCCAGACGAAGACCATGGCGGTACATGGAGCGGCCCCCAGCAGGATGGCCCCGGCGATATATTCACCGGCTTCATCCGGACTGATCCATGCACTGTACAATTTCGAAAAGAAGATCCATGCAAAGAATGCCATGGTAAAGGGTTTGATCAGCCAGTTGACTACCAGTGTAAGGATAACTCCCTTAGGCCTTTTTCCGACATTTTTCAGGCTCGAAAAATCGATCTGCAGCATCATCGGGTAGATCATCAGCCAAATGAGGATGGCTACAGGGATATTTACATTGGAAATTTCCAGTTCACTTAAAAAACTGATGCTGTCACCTGCGAAGTGACCTATTGCTATTCCTGCTGCGATACATATTGCCACCCACAGGGTCAGGTATTTTTCAAAAACGCCAATTTGCTTCTTCTCTTTATTCATAGTGTTGGCTTTATCTCTTCAGCATACAATTTGTAAAATGAATCCTTGATCGCATCGCGTATCCGGATAAATTCACTCCAGATGAATTCTTCGGTGCCCTTGGCATGTGAGGGATCCTCAAACCCCATGTGCAGACGGTGCTCCACCTTGCCGGGGAAGAACGGGCATTTTTCATTGGCGTCGTCGCAGACGGTGATCACGTAGTCCCAGTCTTCATTGATGTATTCATCCACCATCGTGGGAGTATGGTTACTAATGTCGATTCCCACCTCAAGCATCGCTTTGGCTGCTTTCTGGTTGATCTGTGCGGCAGGTTCTGTACCTGCAGATCTGACGGTGAGCCGGGAGTCGAATGATTGCATAAAGCCGTGTGCCATCTGACTGCGGCAACTGTTACCTGTACAAAGGATGAGTATTTTCATAACTATCAAATTGTTTGTTATTCACATTTATATTCTTTTAAATCAAGGGTCTGAAAAAATTGGGTAGCCAACTGCTCAACTATTTTAATTTTTTCCGGATTCAAACAGTACCTGGTTTTTGATCCTTCAATGTGCCCCTGGATCAGTCCGGATTCTTTTAGCTCTTTCAGGTGTTGGTTCACAGTAGTTCTTCCACGGGGCAGTTCTTCGGAGATATCACCCGTGATACACGTCTCAGATTCTGACAAAAACTGCAAAATTTTCAAACGGGACGGATGCGACAAAACCTTGAACAAAGCATCAGCATCAACGAGTTGCTCTTCAAATAGTCCTGTCTTTGCCTGTACCATAATAGTATTTTGACGTAAATATACTTCATTATTTAGCAACCAACGTATATATACGTCATAATTAACAATAATTTTAAATTACAGAGGACTATCTGCACTATCAAATATTGAATAAATATATCAAAAAATGAAGTTTTATACGGCTACCTCTGGTGGCTTGATATAGAAAACCCATTATTCACTTATATAGATGATGATAATAGTTTTCTTGCAATGGGTGCACGCGGGCAGAGGATCTTCGTTTATCCGGAGCTTGACGTAGTGGTTGTGATCACTGCCGATCAGAGGGACGAGTCGCAATGTGATATCATTATTCGGGACCATATATTGCCGGCATTGTAAAAGACAGTTGCTCGTCACTTTCACTCTCACTCTGTTTTCGTGGGCCCTTTTGGCCCCGGGCCAGCGACTTCGTGATTATATATTTATTTGTATATAAATAGAAATATATGTAGAATGAATTTCAGTTAAAAATGAAACCGTTCCGGGTTTTTTCAGTGTAGGATATAAAGAAGCAGTTTCCAAAGATGAACCTGATGAACCTGGTCCGCTGGCAAGAAAAGGGCTATATACTGAAACTTCGTAATCGATGGTACACCTTTAATAATGCAGAAAGCATTGAAAATATTAAATGGTTGGCAGCCAATCTGATCTATTCACCTTCCTATATCAGCTTACACACGGCTCTTTCTTGGTACAATCTGATCCCGGAAATGATAGTGACAACAACTTCAGTTACCACCCGGAAAACCAACAAGTTTTCAACTCCGCTTGGATCTTTCGATTATCACAGAATTAAACCGGATTTATTTTCCTTTGGATATGTTTTTCAGGATTTGGATAATTCCCTTAATAAAACCAGCAGGCAGATGATGGTTGCAACTCCACAAAAAGCCATCCTGGATTTCTTCTATATCAATAATTATTATGATACGGAAAAAGACATTGAAGATTTGCGGTTGAACGAGTCAGAATTACAAAAATTCATCAATAATGAATTTTACGAATACCTGGCAAAATATCAAAATAAGGCGCTGGAAAGTAGAATCCGGTAATTGACTAAACTATACAGTCTCCAATGCCACACGTTTTTGTTTTGAGTCTGCTCTGGCATAGACTTCTGTGGTCTGTATGGACACATGTCCCAAGATATCACACAGCAAATTCAAACTTTCGGATTTTATACGGGATTCGTTGGGATGGCAATAGATAGGCATTCCATTAAAATGAAATGAACAAGGCATCTATCTGCTTGAATATTACCGAGTAATTTACCATCTTTATATTATCGGGAAAAATTTGGGGTGCCTGTTTTTAACCTGTTTTTTTCGAACTATTTTACACCGCCAAAAATGGTAAAGCGATTTACTGTTATTCATAAAACAATAAAGGCAAAGCTATGAGGAACGAAAAACCGGAAAAGGTGAGAACAGTATTTGTAGTATTAATTATTGGTTGTGTGGGATTTAGCTGCACACAGTATAAGATTCCTGATTACCCAAGTGCGAGGTTTGTCACACGAGTGTTGCCGAGTCGAACAATTACCATATAAAGCACATCGGTGATTTTAACTGTCAGGTTTGCCATTCACAGGATTACAACAACTGTGGAAGTTGTCACGTGAATGGCGAAGGCGCAAGAATTCCATCTTACCTTGATTTTAAAATTGCAAAGAACCCGATTCCGGAAACAAAGGATTTTGAATTTGCACTGGTACAGCGGACTCCCGGGGCACCTGACAACTGGAAGGAATATGGTGTTGAAGCGTATCTGGATTTTGAGGCACACCCAACCTACAATTTCGCAACTCCTCACAATATTCAAAAGATTACCGCCAGGACTGATGTGGGAGAGGGCAGTTGTGCCTCAAGCTGCCATATACGTACTGAGGGAGAAACTGTCTACAACAAGGAGCTTTACCTGTTTGAATCTGACCTGCTTGATTGGGAAGTAGGCGCTACCGCGCATATAACAGTTGACGGAGCATTGCCGGCATGGTGGTTCAATTAGGAATTAATTCGGAAAGAAATACTTACATCAGGCAAATCAAAACTGTTCTTTATCAATTGAATGAAGCACTGAAAAAGACATCCCTTTTTATTGCATTTTTTCAGACTTGTCATGTTTTATTAATAACCTCAATACCGATCCAAGTCTTGTATAAAATTCATTTTGTGACTCAGCCAGGATTTTATCGCAAAAAACGGGTACCCAAAGGTTCAGGTGTTCTGTTTTAAATTCAATTTCAATATTATGTAGCGCAGTGGCTTTTTCAAGGTTATTTACCTCTAATTCCCTTACCTGATGATAGATAAGATAGTAGATAAATTCGAGCTCAATGGCAATATGATCGGGCACCTCCCCT
>CAZOXI010000036.1:0-3670 GCA_964583445.1 uncultured Bacteroidaceae bacterium
TGGAGCATCCTGAAATAACCAGGATCATTAAAAGTCCGATAACCAAAACCGGGATGTAGTTAACCTGTGATAAAGCTTTCATGGTATGTTGGATTAGTTCATGAAAATCTATTACGTGCCAGAAAGAAAATTCAACCTATACACAGCTACCTGAAGATATCAGTCAAATTTCAGGTCACGCACATACAATTGTGTGCTCCTGCGACCACGATATTCATTTTCCTGGACGGAATAACACAGGTCAAAAGAGCTTCCACGCGCAATCTTTTCAAACATCTTTCCTTGTTGAAAAGCAATAGCCGTAAACACCTTGAAAGGGTTTTCCTCCTGCACGAGCTGTAGTCTCAGGTGATCACCTTCCGCACCAACACGCTTGCCCATCCCATTGTCGGAAACATTCTCTGTCAGAAATACAGGTGCCGGATTCTCAGGTCCGAAAGGTCTGAACTGGTTGAGTACCCTAACAAATTTATCATCAATCTCATACAGTTGCAATTCCGTATCAATCTCCACTACCGGGATCAGCAGGTCTGCATGGATATTCTCCCGGATGTATTCTTCAAACCGTTTCGCAAATCGCTTGATATTGCCCACCTTCATGGTAAGGCCGGCAGCATATTTATGTCCGCCGAAATTTTCCAGCAAGTCGCTGCAGGCCTCAATGGCCTGGTACAGGTCAAACCCGTTCACGGACCGCGCAGATCCCGTAGCCAGCCCGTTGGATTTTGTGAGTATGACGGTGGGTCTGTAATAATGCTCCATCAACCGGGAAGCAACAATTCCGATCACACCTTTATGCCATTCAGGATTATAAAGTACCGTAGATTTCTGCTCCCACAACAGCTTATTCTTTTGTATCATCTCCACCGCCTGGCGGGTGATGGAAGTATCTACATCACGCCGTTCCGTATTGATCAGGTTAATGTTCTTGCTGATCGACATGGCGTTTTCCATATCCTCACTGACAAGCAGTTCCACAGCGGTCCTTCCTGATTCCATTCTTCCTGCTGCATTTAAACGCGGGCCGATTTTGAATATGATCTCTTCGATGGTAATGTTCTTATCGTTGAAAGCAGACACATTCTTGATCGCCTGCAGGCCTGTACGAGCTGATTTGGTAAGCTGCTGCAAGCCAAAATAGGCCAGGATCCTGTTTTCCCCGGTAATAGGTACAATGTCAGATGCAATGCTAACCACGACGAGATCGAGGAAATGTGTTATATCATCGAAAGGAATATCCAGTTTACCGGAGAGTGCCTGGATCAGTTTGAATCCCACTCCACATCCCGATAACTCCTTGTAAGGATAGTTGCAATCGGACCTTTTAGGGTCAAGTACAGCCACAGCTTCAGGGAATGTATCCCCCGGGGTATGATGATCACAAATGATAAAATCGATACCTTTGGTCCTGGCATATGCAACTTTTTCAACCGCCTTGATTCCGCAATCCAGGGCTATGATCATCCGGTACCCCTTCTCAGCAGCATAATCGATTCCCTGTTTTGAAACCCCATATCCCTCACTATAACGGTCGGGGATATAATAATCAATTTGCTCCAGGTGGTCCTTGAGAAAGGCATACATGAGTGCGACAGCCGTCGTGCCATCCACATCATAGTCACCATATACCAGCACGCCTTCCTTACTATTGATGGCATTGAGGATGCGCTCCACGGCAAGATCCATGTCCTGCATCAGGAAGGGGTCATGTAGTTTTGACAGGTCGGGGCGAAAAAATGCCTTTGCGTCGTCAAACGTGTGAATACCCCGCTGCACGAGCAGGTTGGCCAGTACTTTATTGATGCCAAGCGCACGACTCAGCGCGAGTACTTCGGCCTCCGGCCCCTGTGATTTAATGATCCAGTTTTTCTCCATCCCCCACTGTGCATATTTAGTACAAAAATAACATAATCAGTGGGCTTTGCTACCCGGAACGCTGTATATTTCGCCCGGCTGAGTCAATCCCTTTGTTGTGTTATTACTATTAATGACATAACCCATTGGGATCTCTGCCATTACCGCAAAAAAATTATATTGTGCTTATTGGGTATATGGTTCCGGCACACTATGAACTCTTTGCAGATTTCTCTATCTTTGCCGCATCTTATTAAAAACTAAACAAATTCATGGCTCATACCGAACTTTCCGAACAGGAGCAGATCAGGAGAAACTCACTGGAAGAGATCCGCAAGCTGGGCATCAACCCCTATCCTGCGGCTATGTTTGAAGTGTCGCATAAAGCTAAAGAGGTAAAAGAAAAGTTTGAGAAGGAAGAGTCGGATCTGAAAGGTATTACGCTTGCCGGGAGGATCATGAGCCGAAGGATCATGGGAAGCGCCTCTTTCGCTGAACTGCAAGATGAATCGGGCAGGATCCAGTTTTATATACGCCGGGATGATATCTGTCCGGGAGAGGACAAAACCCTGTACAATACCATATTTAAAAAGCTATTGGATATTGGAGATTTCATTGGCATCAGGGGATTTGCCTTCAGGACGCAGATGGGTGAGATCTCCATCCATGTGGAAGAGCTGACTGTACTCAGTAAATCCATCAGGCCACTTCCCATTGTGAAAGAAAAGGACGGAAAAACCTATGATGCCGTTACCGATCCGGAATTCCGTTACCGGCAGCGCTATGTCGACCTCGTGGTGAACCCGGAGGTCCGGGAAGTATTCAGGAAAAGAACACAAATTTACAATTCCCTCCGGGAGTTGTTTAACAGCAAAGGATACCTCGAAGTGGAAACCCCCATACTGCAGCCCATTCCGGGGGGTGCTGCGGCACGTCCATTCATCACCCATCATAACACACTGGATATCCCATTGTATTTGCGGATCGCGAATGAGCTTTACCTGAAGCGCCTGATCGTAGGTGGCTTTGATGGTGTTTATGAATTTTCAAAGGATTTCAGGAATGAAGGAATGGACCGAACGCATAACCCGGAGTTCACGGTTATGGAGATCTATGTCGCCTACAAGGATTACAACTGGATGATGGATTTCACCGAGGAGATGATCGAAAAGGTGGCAATGGATCTGCATGGCACAACGAAAGTGACGGTTGGGGATACCGAAATCGATTTCAAGCGGCCCTTCCGGCGGATCACCATGCTCGATGCCATCAAAGAGTATACCGGACTGGATGTATCGGGTCTGAATGAGGCCGACCTTCACGCACAGGCCGAATGCCTGGGTGTTGAACTGGATCCCACCATGGGAAAAGGCAAGATCATCGACGAGATCTTTGGCGAAAAATGCGAACCCCATTTCGTCCAGCCAACGTTCATTACCGACTACCCGGTGGAGATGTCGCCCCTGTGTAAAAAACATCGCGAAAATCCCGAACTCACCGAACGGTTCGAACTGATGGTCAATGGCAAGGAGATCTGCAATGCCTATTCTGAGCTTAACGATCCCATCGACCAACTCGAGCGTTTCAAGGAGCAATTGAAACTGTCAGAGAAAGGTGATGATGAAGCCATGTTCATCGACATGGACTTTGTCAGGGCACTCGAATACGGCATGCCCCCGACTTCAGGCATGGGACTGGGAATGGACCGGCTGGCCATGTTGATGACCAACAAGTCGAGCATCCAGGATGTCTTGTTCTTCCCGCAGATGAAACCGGAGACGGGGAGACGGGGAGATGAGGAGACGGGGGGACGGGG
>CAZOXI010000036.1:3770-13357 GCA_964583445.1 uncultured Bacteroidaceae bacterium
AGATGGGGAGACTGGGGGACCGGGAGATGGGGAGACTGGGGGACCGGGAGATGGGGAGACTGGGGGACCGGGAGATGGGAAGAGTGAGCACCAGGAGACTGCAGACAACAATTTAACAGACGAAGAAAAGTTAGTTTTGAATCTTTTGAAAGACAAGTCTCCGGTTGACCTGAATGAGCTCAAAGCCCAGACCGGCCTCAGCAACAAGAAATGGGATACCGCGCTCAAAGGATTGCGGGCGAAGGAGCTTGCGAAGGTGGAAAAGAATGATGAGGGGTTGTTTGTGGAGTTGGCGTAAGTGGATCCGCCTTCGCTGACAGTTCATCTGCTTTAAAAGCATACCCTTTTGTAAGCATCTCCTATTCTGCATAGAATTTAGATTGCAGATAAATAATATTGCGTTTCTATTGATTAATTCAATCTTATTTAAGATATTCGCATCTGTTTTTCTTTTTTTTACCAAACCAACACGATACGTTACACCAACCAATACCAAATGAAATACACTTCCATCCACCCCTCAATCCTGAATCGCGCCCTCTTAATTGCCTTCGCACTGATACTTAGCAGTGGAGCATTGCTGAATGCACAGACGCTTACCCTTCCACTTTCCACTGGTTATACCTTCGAAGTAAAAAACATGCCTCCCACCTTGTGTTCAGCAAGTGCCACAACCACGACTGTCAACTACTACTGGTGGTTACCAGGTGCAATATGGACCGGCTATGCAGACGCCTTTATGGCTTCAAAACCTTTCAACCAGAACAGGGGAAGTAACCATATTTTCGAGGCAAGAAAACAAAACATAATCAGTGTGGACGTGCCCAACATTGGAGATCTTTACGGTGCCAATATTACCGGGCTGAATTACAGGTATGGTACAAAAAAGGGAATAGCTGCTGAAGGCCTGATAAGTGAACTTGACCTCGAATCTTCCCCTGGAAATATCCGCTTTAATATTCCTGTAACCTTTAGTGAAGCAGATGAAGATGCCTATTTACTCTTTACCGTTAAGGATGGAAATTTTATTGCCGGCACGGGGGTGACGAATATTGTATATGTACCTATCACCGTGACCGGACCAACGGTAGGTCCCGATGTAGCGGTCCCAATCCTGGATACCATTGTGGATCCGCAAATGCCCTACCTGGTCTTGCACGCTCCTCCGGGAGATGGAAGCAGCAGTTCGTTTGTTGAAAATACCAAAACCTGCCAGCGCGTGGAAAGTAAGGTGGCCGATGCTCTTTCCAATAAGGTTGACCTGGCCGTTAAGATCGGAACTGCAGGTGAAGCTGGTTTGTTCGTGACTACCAAGTGGGAGTTTTCAGTCACCTTCAGTGCCGGCCTTACCATCCAGGATAAAAGCATCAGCACCGAAGCATATGAAACCTGCTTAAGCTTGAGTAAAGGATTTAGCACCTCCTCATTAACCAACGGTGAAGGTGGAGGAGATGTCTTTATTGGCTATGGTTCTGACCTGGGATTAGCGGCGTATGAACTGGTCATTGCAGATCAGGAAACCTGCTCTGTTGGCAGGGACTCGGCGGTGGTCTTTGCCCGCCTGCCTAATACCGAGCGGGAATTTGCGTATACGTCTGATGGTATTCGAAGTGATATTTCAGATCTCGAGGCAAAAATCAATGATTCCATCACCTACAATGCCAGGTCAAGAAACGATTTTCAAAACCAGGTGGATGTATGGAAACAGGTCCTGGAACTTAATGAAGCCAATGTAAATGACACCACGAATGAATTGATGGAGTCTTTATCCTTTGATAGCAGGACCAGTCAAACCCGCACAAAAAGCATAAAAGTACTTGAATCGAACAGCATCCAATATGAGGTTTTCACCGAAGCGCGAGCGGGCATAAAAACCAAGATTGAAGTAGCAGGTTCCGGTTTTTCCGGAGGCTATGAATTCAAAGCAAGCCGGACCCTGGGTGAAACGCGGAACCAAAACCAGGAAGAGGCCCAGGTCGTCTCTTATACACTCTCAGACAATACTCCCGGGGATAAATTCGATGTCAAGATTTACCGGGACCCCATGTTCGGCACCCCGATCTTTAAAGTGCTTGAAAGTTCCAAGACCAGCTGCCCTTACCAGGGAGGCTACCAGAGGGACCAGCCCTACCTCACTTTTGAAGATGGAACCCAGACCCTCACCCTTGAAGACATTCCAGTGGGTTCAACAAGAAATTTTAAAGTAAATATTTGTAATAACAGCACCGATGCGAGAACCTATTATCTGCAAGGGAACTCCACCACCAATGTGAAAAATTCAGTGATCGAAGGATTTGGAAATAACCTTTTCGCGAATACCGATCTCGGTGTTGAATTCTACCAGGTTGCAGGCGGAAGTTGCATTGAGGATGCAGTGATCTCGATCAGGCAATCTGATCTTGAAGAATTGGATTATGAGAATATTGAGCTCTACCTTTACACAGCATGCCAGCCTCCGAATCAGCCCATTGCCTCCAAGGTCATTCTTAACGCACATTTTGTGGAGGAGATCACGGGAATTGGCATGGACGATTTTGCAAGAAAGATGAGTGTCTATCCAAATCCGAATACGGGACAGTTCAGTGTGAATTTTGATGGTATGGAAGAATCCGGCGAGCTATATCTTATGGATGTATCCGGCAAGCCACTAATGAATCGCAATGTGGAAGCAGGAACTGAACGCATTGAACTTAACGCCATGGACCTGCAGCCCGGATTCTACCTGGTAGTATACGAAAATCAACATGGTCGGATGACAAAGAAGATCATGGTAGAAAACTAAGTTGCAATTCCATTCTTTGGAGGTGAAGATACCTATGCAGGTGTTCCCCGGTCAGGGGTTGCGAGAATGTGGACTGTTGCAATAATTCTTGTTGATTTCAACGGTGACGGAAGTTATTCTTTGCATCCCGGGGAATTAAAATAATATTCAGCATTTTTAAAGAGGCTGTCTCAAAATTCGAGACAGCCTCTTTTTATTTTCTTAAGCCCCTGGGTGCACTTTCTCAGCTAATCAATTCTCAATGGTTTTATTATTCTTTTGAGACAGTCTCTGTAGAAGGCCTTAAAAACCATAACCTGCTCCAACATAAAAAAGTTCCGGGAACCCGACCCCTGTTCTTAAAATGATACCTCCCCTTCTCCTATGATACCTGTAGCCAACAGAACCTGTAGGATATACTGCGGACCGGGCAGGAAACAATCCAATTCCTGCGCTGATTTCCGTAAACGAATTCCGCGATCCAAGCAGCCCCATGGCGGAAACATCCAGGATAGATGCTCCATGCTCGATCAACCTGCCGTTCAACCTGGTATACCGTCCTTTTATCCACAGTGAACTTATTTCCGTCTTTTCAAATGATACCAGCTTTCTTTCGTAAGCAATACCTGCTCCACTGACCACCAAAACAGTACCTGCTGAACCAACTACGGCATTCTTCGTTTCCTTTCGGGAGAAGATCTCCCGAAAAATATTTTGCGAATTGCAGGTACCTGTGGTTGAGAATATAATCGCTAATGCAATAAGTATGGATTTCATGAATAGATTTTTGCGGATCATTAACCACCCTGAGAAAAACAAGTTGTAGGTATTTATGTTCAGTTCGATATCCCCTGTTGACAATCAAAGGGCAAGCGCCAGCCGCAATTTCTACATTTCGTGTTCCTGGAGAGGTGTGAAATTTCTTATGGTATCCAGGTTTTCTTTCAGTACTCCCATGTACATCGGAGAATTCTTTCCCGTTATGATAGGTATGGTTCAGGGCAATCATCATCACTTCAAAATCATATAATTCGGCAGCCCGTTTTAAAATAGCTGCTGAACTATGACCGGATCGAGAATTGCGCGTGTTTTTTCCAATCTTTGACTTGTAATTAATATATTTTCAGAAAAGGGAGCCATGAAAAAAAAAATATTCACCTTCAGTGCCTGTACTTCGCCGGATTCACTCCAAAATACTTCTTAAATGATTTCGCGAAATGTGAAGGGTTTTTCATCCCTACCTCGTAGGTTACCTGGGTTACATTCATGTCGGTGGTACGGAAAAGGTATGCGGCACGCTTCATTCTGACAATCTTCAGTAGTTCGTTCGGTGTTGTGCCGGCAATGGAATGAATTTTCCGGAACAACTGGGAACGGGTCATCCCAAGTTCCTTGCCAAAGGACGAAAGATTGAATTCAGGATACTCAAGATGGTGGTCAATCACCTCAAGAATCTCCTTGAGCATTTTGTACTGAGAAAATGATCCTTCCTTATTTTCATCAATCAGGTAATCACGGGTAAACTTGTTTCTCAGCTGATCGCGCTGCCTGATCAGGTTACCCGCGCGCACGATGAGTTCCTCCGAATCAAATGGTTTAATAATGTAATCATCAGCCCCGGTTTCCAGTCCCTCTATTTTACTGGTTTTATCTGCCTTCGCTGTGAGCATAATCACCGGTATGTGATTGGTGACAGGATCAGACTTTAGTCGTTTCGTCAACTCCACTCCACCCATTACCGGCATCATCAGGTCGCTGATCACCAGGTCCGGCAAATATTTTCTCGCCTGTTCCAATCCCTGTTTTCCCTGCGATGCAGCCAATACCTGGTATGATCCTGAAAACTGTTCAATGATGTATTTTCGCAAGTCTGGATTGTCTTCCACAATCAAAATGATTTTATCCCCGGGATCTCTTTCTTTTCCCACTAGTTCACCTGTCACCTGTTCATCCTGCATTGCTGATGCATACATAAACTCATCGGTATCCACTTCCGAAAACTGCTCTCCCGGGAAGCATTTTTCAGATACAGGGATTGTCACTAAAAACCTGGTTCCTTCACCGGGTATACTTTCCACATTGATCGTACCATACATCAGTTCCACCAATTCTCTGGTGAGCGAAAGACCGATTCCTGAACCTTCCGCATCCCTTGTATCGGAGGAGGAAACCTGGTAAAACCGGTCAAATATGCGGGAAAGCTGCTCTTTTTCAATTCCCCTGCCCGTGTCATACACCTCTATTTCGATATATTCCTGGTCCTGGTCTTGCTTGATAAAATAGTGAAGCTTGAAAACAATACTCCCACCTTTCTTCGTAAACTTAAATGCATTGGACAACAGATTTGTCACGATCTTCTCAATCTTGTCAGGATCAAAACATACCTTCTTGCCCGGATCCTCAATTTCTGAATTGAACCTGATATGCTGGCTGTCAGCCAGTGACTGAAAAGAACTCACCAACGCCCGGATCCATTCAGACAGATCCGCCTTCTTCAGGTTCAGCTGCAGGACATTCTTTTCAAGTTTTGCAATATCCAATAGCTGGTTGATCAGCAGCAGCAGTCGACGGGCGTTCCTGCCAAGCATGGTAAGCGAGGTACGTTTTATTTTTACCTCTTCACCATGCTGCCTTTCGAGGTCACGCATGTGACTCATGATGAGCGTCAGGGGAGTCCTGAATTCGTGAGAAATCTTCGTAAAGAACCTGGATTTCATCTCATCCACTTCAGCGATCGATTCCTTATCAATACGCTCTTTTTCAATCTCCATCCTGTGTTTTGCCCTGTATTGAACATAGCGATAATAGATAATAAAAATGATGGACAAAATAACAATGTATATCAACCAAGCTCCCCAGGTGAACCAGGGAGGTTTTTTAATCACGAAATCGAACCGGTCGCCGGTCATGTTCCAGACATCATCATTGTTTGAACCGATCACATGAAAACTGTATGTGCCCGGCCTGAGATTGAAATAAGAAAACATTGACTCATTACCAACCGGCAACCAGGACTCGTCATACCCTTCCAACATGATCTTAAAATGGTTCCGTTCCGGATGAATATAATTGAGCGCAGCAAAATTAAAAGAAAGGTTGCTCTGTTTATAATTGAACCTGAATTTGTTATGGTTAAAATACGAGACAGATGCAAGGCTATCCTCCAGTATACTGGTCCCATTCACCTTTACATCCGTAACGAAAACAGGCGGTACCGTCTTGTTGAGAATGACACTGTCAGGATCAAATGAAAGCAGTCCGAAATCTGTGCCGATAAAAACCCTTCCATCCGGACCGGTTATGGCAGACCTGCGCGGAAATTCATCAAACTCCAACCCCTGGTTCCTGGTGTAGGTAGTGAACGATCCATGCACCGGGTCCAGCCTGACCAGTCCATCCTCACTGCCGAACCATAAGATTCCATTCTTATCCTCCACTATACTCCAGAATATGTCAGTTATTAGCCCGTCATTGGTATTTATCTCCATATCCATGGTTAATCTTTCACCTTTTTTCCGGTTGGGATCAAATACAAATCCCTGAATGCCGCCCTCGTAGGATACCATATAGACATGAATCTGGCCATCTGCGCCAATCGTTTTCAAAAGTTGCTCCGGGTATATCGTCCGTTCCGTTCCTTTGTTTTTTACCGGATAATTATCGTAGTCAGAAATAAGTATTGTATCATACAGGAAATAATCATCAGGTAGGGAAAATATCAATGCACCTTCATTTGTAGAAGCCAGGTATCTTCCATTGCCTAGCTCTGCTTCAACTTTCACCTCACCCGGGAATCCTTCTCTTATTCGTTCATACTGAATGTGGTAAAACTGACCTGATCCTGGTTCGTAGAAGCACGGCCAATTCATCTCCGAGCCAAACCATAACCTCCCGGGACTATCTTCATATATTCTGGTAATATATGGTCCTGCGATAGCTTTCGCTTTTCCAGTACCAGGATATGGATTGATGAAAGATGGTTTCGCTGAATGTATATTATCACAGCAATAGAGACCTTTAAATTGCGTGCCTACCCACAGCACGTCTTTCCGATCGAATAAAAAGCAGGTGATCGACGGTAAATAAGCCTCGTTATTTTCATCTGCTACGATACGGTATTGCCTGTGTACTGACCTATCATGGAAAATATTGTATATATGAAGTCCATCTGTAAACCACAAACTGGAATCATTAACGGACAAATGATACAGATATTTGTTGAGTATCCCCCGTTGATCGCAATTGAAGATCCTGGGCTTCTGTATAATTCTGTTGATTTTACCGGGAGTGGAGAACCAGATTGTACCACTTCGATCCATGAACATCGCCCACAATTGGTCCTGGATCACATCCTGTAGAATAAGTTCAAAATCATATTCCCAGAATTTACATAGATCCCATGCATTCGAAAACCTTCCCAATCCACGATCTGAATTCAGCCAATAATATCCATCCGATCCTTCAATTACAACATATATGCCTAAATTATTGTATACTAATTCGTTATAACCCAAAGGCAATTTTTCAAAGCGTCCTTCACCCGGAGAATAGCGATGCATTCCCTGCCATGAAGGCATCAGCACTTCTCCTTTTGAATTTACGCTTGGAGGTGAATACCCCGGTGGACTTCCTGGTACAATATGGACTGAATCAGTTGTTTTGTCAAATAGATAAAGCTGCAGATCATGGCGAAACAATATGGTGTCTTCATTGAGCCTGAACGCTGTCAGGGACCAGCTTTCCATGCCTGTCGATTTTGGGCTGACCACCCTGTGATGCCGATCAAACTTTCCTGTCCGGGTATCAAACATGCATAATCCTTCATGTGTTACCATCCAGATCTGGTAGCCCTCTATGAACATTTCATTGATCTTGTTCCAATCCAGCTCATTTTTGGGATCACCGGTATACAGGAACTGAGAAAAAGTGTTGCTGACTGGATCCAAACTGATCAGCCCCCTGAAGGTCCCCAGCCAGATCGTTCCAGCTGAGTCCTGCAAGATCGTATTGATTCGGGAAAGAACGACTGAATGAGGATCATTGGGGTCGAACCTATATTCCCGGATATGGCTGCCATCATACCGAAGCAGCACCGACTCTCCTCCAAACCACATGAACCCCTTCCGGTCCTGGAAAATACTGATCGCATCGAATCCCTGCAAAGTTGAGGGCAACGGAACCTCTTCGATAAAATAGATATTGTCGGAATCCTCCTCAAATGTAATAACCCTGCTGATCTGCGCACTTCCAGCAGCACCATGGCACACGGTAAGCATCACCAGCAGGATTCGCAGCAAACCTGAAGGTACATAATCCTGCACATTATTGACATAATTTAGTAACACAGGATCAGCATGTTAGGGTTTTGTATTCTAAATTACACAAATAACACATACAAATCAACCCCGGTGCTGACAACCGTTAATTCTTCCGTTTAAAAATATAGTAAGCCGGAATTCCAATCACCACTGTCAATAATGCAATAGATGATTCAACCGGTCTTTCAAAATAGGCCAGGACCAGGATCATGATCCCGGCAGTGATATAAATGAACTGCGCAACCGGGAATCCTTTTAATTTGATGGCTGACGGTCTGCGTTTCCTTAACCTGAATACGCCCAGGATCGTCAGGATCGGAAAGATCCCAAGCGCGAACCCCATATAGGTGAGGATCTGCTCAAACGTACCTGACATGACCATGATGATCGCAATGACAGACTGGAGCACGATGGCGTTTGAAGGGACATTGAACTTTGGATGTATCCTGGCAATAGACCGGAAAAACAGTCCGTCCTTCGCCATGGAATAGTACACCCGCGGACCAATGATCATGAATGCACTCAGGGAAGAAAAAAGCGCAAAAGCGATCAATAGGGAAAAAAGTGTTTCAGCAGGTCCGCCAAACAGGTTTTTCATCGCAAGTCCACCTACAGCAATGACTCCTTTTAACTCATCCGCAGGGGTACTGTAAATAAAAATGGCGTTGAGTCCCAGGTAGAGCAGCAACACAATGCCGGTGCCGATCAACAGCGATCCGGGCAGGTTCCTGGCAGGAGATTTAATTTCAGCACCAATATAAGTGGAGGCATTCCAGCCACTGTATGCAAACATGATCCACATCAGTGACAATCCAATGGTACGCCAGCCATCAAATCCATCGGGTACCCCCTCCACCGCGATGAAATTTCCGGGATCGCCTTGTTTCGAAAGGATCCCAGCGCCAAGCAACACAGCGATCAACAATACCTTCAGTATGGTAAGTACGTTCTGCACACCGGCACCGAATTTCAATCCGGTGTAATGGATTGCTGTAAAGACAAGGATAACCGAAATGGAAAGCAGGTTTTTAATAAGTTCCGTGCTCCATCCATTTTCTGCTCCGGACAGCGCAGCACCTGCGGGCAATGCCCGTAAAAAATATTCACTGAATCCAATCGCAGAAGCAGCAATGGGAGCCGAAAAACCTACAATAAACGACACCCATCCACTCAGGAACCCAAGCATCGGGTGATACAGCTCGCTCAGAAACTGATACTCTCCACCCGCTTCGGGAATGTTTGCACCCAGTTCTCCATACGCAATTGCACCACACAGCGCAATGATTCCTCCCACCACCCACAGTCCGAGCATCAGGATCGGGTTATTCAGTTGGGCCATCAATAGTCCGGAGGTAGTAAAAATGCCCGCACCAATCATATTTGCAACCACAATATTGGTTGCAGGGAACAGGCCGAGTCTGCGCTTTAATCCTTTTTCGGACATATATCTTTCAACTATTTATCAGCAATTTTGTAGCTTATCAGCATGCTGGTGCCTGGTTGGATAT
>CAZOXI010000037.1:0-6089 GCA_964583445.1 uncultured Bacteroidaceae bacterium
GACCCCGGACGGTGATCCGTTGCAACTTGCGCCTGCCGGGATACGCAGCAGGGGGTTCTTTGGGGAGATCATGGCAACAGGGGAGGGGCAGGTGATTTTTGCAGGTCTGAACGAAGTTTTCCTGGTGAAGAAAAATACCAATGCTTCGAACATCACCCTGGCATTTGCCGGGATGAAAACATTTGTTGCGGATACCACAGGTAGTCCCGGCACCGATCCAGGTACAGACCCCGGCACGGACCCTGGCACGGATCCTGGAACCGATCCTGGGACTGATCCTGGGACTGATCCAGGTACCGATCCCGGCACTGATCCGAACGCCATAGTGGAGGCACCTGCTGAAGCCGATCATCTTTTCAGGGTATACCCCAACCCGGTCAGTAAAACCGTGTACATCCAGGCAGAGGGCACCGCATCATTTGACCTGGAGATCTATACCCTGGATGGAGCGAAGATCGCAACCCATCGGCACAACACCTCCTATGAGGTGGCTGTCTCCTCATATCCCCCGGGAGTATACATCCTGAAAATGTCCAGGAAAGGAGAACAGGCCTACGGGCGTTTACTGGTGCGGTAGAAAGGGGACCTGCCCGATTTGAGGTCGCAATTTGCGACCCCAGGTTCATGATATTCACTAATAATATTGAAAAGAAGTCTGAGATATTATATATCCTGGCTTTTCCAATTTTCCTGTTGTTCCAAAAGAAGTAAAAGACAGCATTCTGCCAGGATGGACTTTCATTAATTCATAACCGACATTTCCCCCCATAGAAATACCAACGTAATGCACTTTGTCGATTTCCAAGGTGTCGAGAAGCATTATTATATCATTACCGAGCAGAGACAGTTTAAAGTCTGGTTGAGTCAACGCGCGCGATCATGTTGTATTTCCATGCCCCCTCAGGCTAACAGATAGCACCCTGTACCTGTCTTGAAAGTAGTTGTGTTGATATTCAAACTGGCTTAAATTTGCTCCAAGTCCATGAACGAAAAGAATAGTGTCTTTATTCGGAATGCCAGTCAGTAAGTATTCCATTTTAATCTCACCTAATTGAACATGTTTAGTTTCACTTTCCATCTTTTCCTGGTTTTTTATCTTTACAATATTCCTTATATCATAATTTATGTCATAACCTGCAGCAGTTGTGCAACTTATTTCCGGATGTATTTCTTTATCAGCTAATAATTTTATAACTTGTGAAGTATACTTTACTTTTATCCTCAGTGTGGAGTCGCATTGTAATTATCAGGCGATGCTATGGAATAAATAAGATTACTTATCACAAGCCACCCCGAAATGAAAACAATTGTATCGGTACTTTTCATTGCAATCATACTGATTATGCCAGGTTGCAATATCATTAGTCAAAAACCTGATCAGCTGGCAGGTGTCGATATTGCAGATGCAGTATATCTTGGTGTAGATGATCCGGGTCATGCAGATTATCCTGATAACAACCTGTTAAAACTTACCAGCCCGGATTTCTCTGCTGCACCGGATCCATTGTATTTCAAAGATACCGAGGGAGAAATATTTGATGACCGGTTCATCGAAATTGAAGCCTCTGATGTGATTACCCTTACGCAAAAGTATATACTTCTTTTCGGTGGATTTACCTATACCCTTTTGGATGGGGAGCATTATTCAAGTGCACTGGTAGTGAATACTGAAAACGGCGCAGTCTATGACCTTGAGGATCGTTACAGGCCTGATGTAAATAACTATTACCTTGGTTCGAAGTATCACCAGACGGATGCAGATGGCAATATTTACTATATGCATCAGGGGGTGAGCAGGCTGGTGCCAGGTGACGATGGAAGCTTGCAGTACGAATTATATATGGACTACTATGAAGGACTTATGTATGACCAGACCTTTTTCGTGGATAAACACGGGAATGTATTTTTTGAATCTGGTACCCAGGTAAAACTGGCATCAGGAGGAATTATTGATGCCGGTGAAGAGATGTTTTATTTTAATGGATTTGATGGGAAGACCATCGGCCTGACGTATATGAATAATGCTGATCAGAAGGCGTATTATATTACCGCGGGGGATGGTGAAATTAATAAGACATTGTTTGCAGATCACCTGGGGTATACAGAATCTTTCTTTGATTCATGGCTTTTTTCAAGTGAGGAACAGTTGGCTCATTTCCTGGTCTCATATTCCCAGGGGATAGATGAAGGCGGGGAAATCACTTATATTCTTGGTCTTGCTGTATTTGAGAACGACAGTTCAGTATACTACATAATGCCTCCTTCGGAACTCGAAGTTGGTACCATACTTGGCATTGAAGACAACTACCTGTGGGTGGAGAATCCGGATGGGTTGTTTGCCCTTGACCTGTTATCCTATAATCTGAGTACACGGGAACGAATGCTGCACCTGGCGTCTTATACCCAATTTGAAATACCTGAAAATTATGAACTTCAGCAGGTTCGTTTTGACCGGCAGGGAGTGGTTGAATTCGTTGCTTATAACTTCGGTTCGGAAGAGCGGGGCAAGGGATTTATATCGATGGAAAACGGTTTTCAATTTATCGACGATAACTCTGACCTTGGAACGGTTGACCTGACACGTATCCGGTAAATGCAATATGGATGCTCTTTCAGTGACTGCTGATCGCCTTCGATGGTCCCCACTGCCCCGTATTACTTTTCTTGATACAGAAGTCCAGGCAAAAACCGGCAGGATCCTGGATATAGCCGCAACAGATCCTGGCGCCTGGAGGCCATATATATATCACCTTCAGGTAAATTACTAATCAGGTAATCAAAACGCAACAAACAATACGGACTTTAATTATTCCAGTTCATTCTTTATTACCCTGCCTGAACCCGGTTGACAAGATATATGACCGAAAATTATTTAACTGATCACCTGGGAAAAAGGGAGGAGGAAATCGGAAATACGTGACTGGGATTGTGATTGGCTTAGATAGTATCTAATTGTACCTTTACGGCGTTTAAACCTTTTGGCCCTTCCTCAACATCATAGACAACTTTGTCCCCATCTTTAATCCTGTCGATTAAATCGTTTTTATGGACAAATACATCTTTACCATTGTCATCTGGAGTTATGAATCCAAATCCTTTCGCATTATTAAAGAATTTTACTGTTCCGTGTTCCATTCTTACAAGTTTAAAATTATAATTTTACTTAAAGATAGAGCAATTTATTCAATTATCCTTACCTAAACAAATCATGAAGGAAATAGCTGCTCTTCTCCCCGTGAACATCCTCAAGCCAGGCAGTAAAAAAAGTTGAAAAGAAGTGATTAAATGATTTTACAGAAAAGAAGTTGCACACCTCGCTGTGACGATCCCGGATTTGAAAGGAAGCCAGATCCATCCCGGAATAATCTTAAATTCTTTTTAAAAGTTGCTGCGTATTTCAGAACTTGCAATAGATATCGTACTGAAGGCTTGCATCATTCCAGGAGCGGATATTATATGACCGGAATAACTGACATTGTATTTCAAGAACAACACCAGGGGATATGAAGAACAGAACCACACTTATTCTTATTACGGGATTCGTTCTTCTTTGGAATTCTGGATTTATAGGGGCCGAGTACGGGCTTCCTTACTCCGGACCATTTACTTTGCTTTTCTGGCGATACCTTGTGTTAACATTGGTTGTATTTCTCTACCTGTTGGCACGAAACCGGTTTCGATGGGTTGGCTGGAAGGCAGCAACTCCCAATATGCTGATTGGTGTTTTGGCGCACGGCGTATGGCTCACTTGTGTACTGCTGGCACTGGACTACGAAGTTCCGGCAGGGATTGTGGCGTTAATCGTAGCATTGCAGCCCCTGGCAACGGGAGCATTTTCCGGGCTGGTAACCGGTGAGCCGACAAATGTTTACCAATGGGTGGGGCTGGTATTGGGATTTTTGGGTGTTGCGCTCACCATCACCTTCAGAATGGATTTTGGAAGCCATACCTCGGTGATTGGATACCTGCTTCCTTTGGGATCTGTGACAGGCATCACTGCAGCGAGCCTGTTTCAGCGAAAAATGGAAATAAGAAGCAGAACCCAAAAATTGCCTGTCGACCTGACCATGTTTTACCAAAGCCTTGCAACAACTTTGGCCTTGGTGTTACCCGCTGTTTTCATGGAGAAGTTATCCACCCGTTGGGAACCGGAATTCATCTATGCCATGGTTTGGCTGATTTTTGCCGTTTCACTGGGAGCGTATGCCCTGATGTGGAAGTTGATCGAACGCATGGATGCCACCCGTGTAGCCAGTTTGTTTTACCTGGGTCCTCCTGTAACCATGTTCATGGCGTGGGTGGCTTTTGGAGATAAGGTCCGGGTGATGGATTTTGTTGGCCTTGCTATTGTATTTGTCGGTGTGTTATTTTCCCAATTTAAACATCAGCGATCACCCAACCGCTGACGCAGCAGGTGCGCTACCGCGGCAAGCTGGTAGATGAACTTGCGAAAAGAAAAGAAAATGGAGCACATTTGAAGAGATGCTAAGGATGAATAATATGTAACCGCTGCAGCTTACCTTGCCGTTCAATATTTTGAGGTAGGTTCAATGGTCACCACTACCCAGTAGTACTTTTCTTTATACAGAAGTCCGGGCAAAAACCGGCCGGATCCTGGATATAGCCGCAACAAACGATGCGGACGGCGCATTGGCATCAATATTGAAATTCAACGGATCATGTTCTCTTCAGGCCATCCATTTTTGGATATGGCACTCTGATTTCAGCATGCAGGATTTATAATTCGTTTATTTTATTTCCCACGGTAGTGTCTCCAGAAACTGGTTTTCTTCCCGTGAACTTTTTCAAGCCAGGTCAGTAATTCCAGGTGGTTGCCCAGGTCCTGCCAGTTGTCGATCTTCTCCGATAGTGCATTGAGTTTCCGGAGGTATTTCGCAGCATGGGGGTACCCCTTGTAGAATTTCCGGTCGAGAATTGAAACCATCAGTTCCCTGTAGATCACGTAAGCAGCAAGAAACCGCTCTTCCTTTTCCATGTCTTTGGCAATCGGTAAAAGCGTACCATATAAAAACCCGTCAAGTTTACCCGTTCCGGCCAGCGTCAGGACACATATCTCAGCTTCATCGATCTGTTCTGCATCAATGAGAAACCGGATGTCAGTATAATCCACTTTTTTTTCCTCATCGATGATGTAGGCTGCTTCATCTTTGATGACCTGTGCGCGTTTGTCTTCCCCGATCACCTCCAGGAGCATGTTGAGTGTATCCAGGCTCCTTGATGCCCTGAATTTTCTCCATGCCGTTTGTTCCAGCTTCCCCTGGTTTCCCTGGGCTTTGTAGATTTGCAGCAACAAATCCTGGCGCTTGGAGGCCATATATATATCACCTTCAGGAATTTTGTCTAACCACTTCAGTGCAGTCCCGGGCTCACCGGAGGCAAGATATACTTCTGCGATATCCAGTATGGAAGCAGCGCCGGGATCTGGTTGCCGCTTCAGCATGGTCATTTCAAACAATTGTGGATTGTGCGTTTGCCTGGACAGTGATAATATGGCAATATGATAGTGGAACTTCTGGTATTCCTCCGTTTCCTGTTCCTCCAATATTTCGAACAGGTGAATCGCATTGAGTGTCTCTTCGTACCCGACCATCTCAACGGTATGATCGAGCAGTCGCTCCCTCACCGAAAAATCATCTTCTTTGTACAGTTTGATCAGCAGGTCCAGCACCGCCTTTTTATCTGCGTATGCTGAAGCATACTTTATAAACAAATCCCTTGCAGTCAGCTTGTATTCATCGCCGATATGGCCACTTGAATCGTCGCAATTATTGAATACAGCTCTG
Organism: uncultured Bacteroidaceae bacterium; assembly: GCA_964583445.1. GTDB lineage: Bacteria > Bacteroidota > Bacteroidia > Bacteroidales > M55B112. The sequence continues at coordinate 5,805 of CAZOXI010000037.1, forward strand.
TCTGTTTCATAAAATGCAGTCATCAACTGCAGCCCGGTTCCAGGATCGGGATCGGCTGTCTCAATATCGGTGAGGATTGCCTCGATCTTTTTTGCAAACCCGGCGGATTCCCGCCAGTGAATGAATGTCTTCCTGCGTTTGAGTCCGGCAATTTTCCTTTTTACTTTTTTTATTAACTCCTGCGGGTCACTGCTGAGTCTTTCCACCACATCAGCAGCACGATCGTCCCACCGTGCAAGATCAATAAGTGCATCTGCCAGGGCTCCGGCACCCTGGTCAATCAAC
>CAZOXI010000037.1:6099-13231 GCA_964583445.1 uncultured Bacteroidaceae bacterium
ACTTTTTTCTTGTGTTATCGTCCATGTATATCCTGGTATATTTTTCTCTACTGCGTAACGACTAAATCAGTTGGTCTGGTTGATGTTATTTGCACGATAGTCAATGAACCGACTACCTGGTTCACTGCCGTAATTTGTTTTTTTGTTCAGCAGTATGTGCCATTTGATCATCTTACCTGGGTTGCAAAGATCAATTTTTTTTTGGAAACGGCTTTGAAAAATGAAGGAAGTTGAAGGATTAAATTTTTCATTATTTTTGATCACCAGGTATTACTAAAACAGCATAAATGGACACAGATGATTTATCGTTAGAAGCATACGAAGGTATTATTATTGAAGCGGAAAAATTGTCGCATGATCTGACATTGCATTATGGATTGTTATCCTATGATTGCAATGATGAGTCAGAATACCTTGATAAAGCCGAAAAACGTACAATAGAAATCCTGAAAGTGGATGCCGGCCGGTTGGAAGATCTGTTCTGGGGAAATGCACTCCCGAAAGATCAACTGGATGGTACGCTGCACAGAATTCTCAGTAATATTGAAAAGATCAGGGAAATTCCGGAAGAAGAACGTCATTATGATGACTACACCTGAACAAGGGGTGTGTAAAGTGAAAGCCAGTGGTGAATATCGAGCGCCTCCCCAACTTGATGTGCCAATCGATCATCTCTGATACAGGGATCAAGGTTGACCGAAAGAAATGGGGGTAAAACGGATCCCGGACAGCTCGGAGGTATCCGGATCTCCTTCCACCAGGGACACGCTGACCTTATGGATCCCGGGTTTTTCGAATTGCATCCATCCCATCGGATAAGTGGAATAAATGTGTGATGAATTCTGTTGGTTCTGAACAAAGCCTCCCTCATCGGATGCAACGGACCAGGCCAGTCTGCCTGAACCTGCGTAGCTCAGTTCAACAAAGTACACCCCTGGCTGGAACACCCTGATCTCCCAGGTTGCTTTGCTTCCCTCTTTCCAACCGTGGATCACCTGCTGTACTTTCCATTCCCCGAATTTCTCCATCCACCGTTTTTCCTCAGTTTTGCAATGTATAGCATCGGCAAAATGCGTCGTTAATTCCGTGGAGATGAACGGATCCAGGGCCGGTGTATGATCCACCAGGGGTACTCCGTCTATGGTCAGTTCGATCACGGAAATAAAATCATCCGGTTGCTGAAACGGCAAATTCAAAAGGAGATCCCCGTTCTCTCTTGAATAGGTCAGGTCCGCTGCCTTCAGCAGCTTAGCCGAAACAACGTTATTCTTAAGTCCCGGGAGGTATAGCTTCCCGTTTCGGGGATACTCATATATTGAAAGATAGAGCTTATCGCCATTTACAGTTACATCACCCCATGGAAGGGCATGCTGCCAGGGGGACGGGCCGGCACCGTAGACCACCTGCGGATAGGCAGAAAGCCATTTCCCCGAGGCTTCCAGGGACCTGACCGCGAAACCGGGAATGTTTCCTTTCCCGTCGGGACCCACATTCAGCATATATGTGCCTCCCCGGGCGACTGTGGAGATTAACCGTTCCAGGATCTCTTTCGGGGATTTCCAGTTCTCATCGTACCATGCGTAGCCCCAGGAATCGTTTGTGACATCAACCGCTTCCCAGAGGCCTTCAACATTCACATGCGGAATTTCCATGTCGCCCAGCGTTCTGTAATCACCCAGTCCGTGTCCGACCCTTCCTGAAACCAATGCTTTGGATTGATTCTTATGAACCAGGTCAACGAGCTCCCTGGCATATTTCTCCGGTATCCTTCCCGGGGTATCAAACCAGATAAGCACCATGTCTCCGTACCGGGTGGTAATTTCATCCACCTGGGGAATGCATTTGTTGTAAAAGTACTCATCGAAGGAAACAGTATCCCCCGAATCATTTGTTACAGGTCCTCTTCCCCCTCCCGGGGCGGTCCAGTCCTGGTTCTGTGAATAATAGAATCCGAAACCGATATCTTCCTTTTTGCAGGCCTCAGCCAGCTCTTTCATCGGATCTCTTCCAAACGGGGTGGCATCAACGATATTGAAATCGCTTACCTCGGAATCATACATTGCAAAACCATCGTGATGTTTGCTTGTGATGATGATGTACTTCATCCCGGCTTTTTTTGCAAGTTGCACGATCGCTTCCGCGTCAAAATCCACGGGATTGAAATCCTTTGCCAGGCGCTTGTATTCTTCAACCGGTATATCTGCCCGACTGGAGTTCATGATCCATTCCGCTATTCCGTAATAGGTCTTCCCCTGGTACAGGTTGGCAATATTTGAATAAAGTCCCCAATGAATGAACATTGCATAGTTGCCATTCCTGAACAGTTCACCACGGAGGGAATCTGATTCAAATGCAGCAGCTTCCTGCTCCCCCCACAATTGATCCATACGCTCATGTTCCTGTCCGGTTATCAGCCGGGGATGAAGAAAAAGAGAAGCAGCGCCAATGATGAACCTGGTTATCCACATATTCGTTCGTTTTATTTAGCGCCGGGCAATTCGATTATGCACAAATCGCTGACCCATGAAATTTTCATTGTAATATTAACGATTGCAAAATTACCTGCAAAGTAAATATTGCCGGCTCAGGAGTTGGTGCTGTTTTTATCATTTGACAGCATTGTTACGCCTTGTTCAGTGAAGGCCATTGGGTCGTGATGGGCACCTGCCCACCTTGAGGTCGCAATTTGCGGCCTCAAGTTATCCTGTTCCAGTTGTTTTAGTACCTTCTCTTGTAGCCTAAACTGTTTTTTAACAGGCCAATGATGTCGACAGTGCGTGTTACATTCAATATAATCTTTGTTTCAATACTGCAACCGGTAATTATTTTTGCGCTAAATACGGAATAGAATCTGAAGATCCATATAGAAGGGAACCTGCCCATACATCATAGAATCGAAACCCCTGGTGTATTTTGAGAAATACTGGATCATTCCGAGATCAAAATAGAGCGCTGTTTTTTGGGTAAGATAAAAGAGGGATTCAATACCATATTTCATATAATTCCCGGTAAGTGCATACCAACCATCCGTTGGTTCAGAAAGATAAGGATTCCCGTTCACATCCAAAATATCCTGAAAACTTTGCTTAACAAGATCATCATAGGTAATATGCGTTCCCAGCACCTGGGTATAATCAAGCTGGAATCTGGCATATCCGGATTTTGTTTTCAGGGACGGGGTAATCTTCAAGTCCATGCCTACGGGAATAAAGGTTCCAAGTATTTGTTTGTGTTTCCCGGAGAAAAGATTGAGGCTGCTTACGAAAATAAGCTTTTCATACATCGAGAATGTCTGGGTTATTCCGAAATTTGTTTCCCAGGTATCCAGGTTCTTTTGGCGAATTGCCAAAAACAAAGGAAAATTGAAGCTGGCATAAAGCGTAGGATTATGATCCAGCAGATGAACACGATGATGGTATCCAAATTCCAACCCTGAAAATGCATCTGCATTCAGATTAATACTGAATGCCTGCGAAGGGTAAACCGGGTTTTCCTGTGAAAATGTACTACAAGAAATACATAGCAGTGCTATTATTATAATGGGTTTTATTTTCTTCATTTTGTAGTATCATTTGAATATTCACTTAAATAGTTTTTGCATCCCTCCACAAGTGCAGGAAAATTTTCAGTAATGAGCCGATGTCCTGAGTTTTCAATTTCGAGCACTTCGGCATTTTGAAACAGCGGTTGATGGTATTCCTCCTGGAATTCATATCCAATAGGACTGCACGATGTTCCAACGAGTAATATATTGTCTTCGAAGACACCCAGTCCTTCAGTATAGTCGAAGCTGAATTTTCCATTTTCAAGGATGCTCTTTTCCCAGACAATCAGTGCATAGGCACCGACCCGCCAGACAGGCCAATCAGGTTGGTTTTCCGGATCGCAATAAAAATTCCGCACCCCGCTGGCGAGCATAGCCTGTGCCTGATAATCGAGCATTTCATGATCTTTAGCTGTTAGATACCCAATAAATCATGGTTTTGCAAATACTTGAACTGCCAATTTACGCAACCTTTTTAAGATAGTTTTCATCATGGTTGTGAAAGTAATCCAACTGCAATATTTTTTTCGGAGCAGAAGGATTTAACCACTTGCCAAATACCGTTATCAGATGAAAGGGCATGAGTCAGTTTATTTTGATATGTGCCTGAAAACTTATATAAAGCATGTTTCTTTTCTCAGGGTTATTGCATTTTTTGCAGTTTTTACCGCATCACCTTTGCTCAACGGACAGTCCATCTATTACCTCGAATTCCCATATTCAAAAGATCCTTATGCAGGCGCATCCTTCCACACTTTGCTTCATCACCAGGCATCATCCCTGAAGACCAAACTGTTGCCTGCAACTGTTTTCACGAAACACAATAAGTTATCTGGCCTGGGGAATATTTTATACCGCACGGCACTGTTAAGTTCGTTGGATTTTTATCTGACATATATCCCTGTAATCAATCAACATGAATACTTTGGGCATTTATCGAGGGCAAAGCAGCACCATGCAGGCTTCCACCGGTATGAAGTTTATTTTTTCCCGCCTATAGGGGGTAAAGCCTGGTGGGGCAGCCACCTGGATTTTCAACCATCAGATGAGGAGAGAACCCTCGAAATAGCAGGCGGGATCGAATCAACTAATATCCTGGCGAATTGCATCAGACAGCATATATTGATGGAAGACAAGATGAATTACAGTACATCGCTATTCCTGCTGGGTGCAAACTCGGACCTCATTACATACCTGATCTTTGAAGATGAATCTTCCTCCAACGATATCGACAACTATTTAATGCAGATTAATCTACACCGTTCCCGTCCGGATCACCTGAAAAAAGAAGATTTACTTTTTCCTGCTGCCCTGTCATTCTTTTGTGATTATCTGACCATCAGGTCATTCAGTAATATTTTATATAACTATATTTTTCGGGGGATTCATGAGTCTACGAACCTGATGTTACATGTTAATGATGCATTCAGTTTCCTGCCCGGTCTGGAATATCTGCTTACCCCCGTTGGCCCGGAAATCTCATTTCGCAGTTTCTTCAATGTGAAGGGAAAGTACTTCATGTTTTCAGTCGGACATGGATATCCATGGGATATAGACTATGGAGCGTTGACATTGAGCTATTACAGGGTCAACATCATCCCGGATTTAGTTTTTGCTGATGTTGGCTTAAGGGTTTGGAACGAGCCCGCTTTCGCGATACACGATAAATATGGGAATGAGGTGAATGTAGCACAGTTCGGGGGACTGACCTCAGCTGATTTTTATTGCAGGCTCCCAATACATGGTTGTGGTAAGTATCAACCCTTGATAAAGGTAGGTGTTTCTGCGAAGACACCAGGTTACACATGTGGTTATCCATTGCATAAAACTATTGGGGTCAATGTTGGAGTAGGATATTACCTGAGATAATTGTTCATGTTCGTGAATAATTATTACCTCAGTCAAATCAATATTGCCTTATATTTACTTATTATCTACCAAAGCGGATGACCGTTTAGAGTTGTTTACTGCCTGATGTAAAATATTTTACGCCATAAAATGAATTCAACAATAAGCATAGACTGGTATTTGATATTTGTCGTTCTGGGAATTATTCAGGCCATAATTCTTAGTGTTATGTTATTTATCCGTAGCCGAAGTTATGGGAACAGATTCGCCTATTTAAGCTTGTTTATTTTTTCTCTGGCAATAATTCTATTAGAAGTGTTTTTGAATTATTCGGGTTTCATAGCCGAAGTAATACATTTATATAAATGCTCATTGCCGATCCAGTTTCTCCTGACTCCATCCATCTTTTTATTTATTGACATGAGTCTTCATTCAGGAAATTCGCACAAGCCATGGATTCATTATCTGCCATTCATATTTATTCTGGTATACTTCAGTTTATATTTCTTTCAGGGGGAGGCGACTAAAATCAATGATTATATCTCTGATTACGAACTAAGCATCGATAAACTGCCCGTTGCGGAAAGTTCATTTCAGGATCCTTTACATATAATAAGAAACATCCACATCCTTGTTTTTTTGCAAATGATCCTTTACGCCTGGTTCTTATTTTCATCAATAAACAAGAAGTATCTCGCTTCAGGGGAAAAATGGTTTAATAAAAAGCAATCCTATATTAATCATTACCGTGACCTGTTTTTATTTTATATCATAGCCATTATTATTTTACTTACACTTATCATCAGGTATTTCCATCTTGGAGATTTTCTGTTCTCTATTTATCTTACGGCAATCATTTACCTGATAAGTATAAATATATCTTACCGTTCGTTAACGGCACATTTTCAGAACAGACAGCGTGTTAAATATGCTAAGTCCTCTTTATCTGAAGATGAGACAAGTACTTATCTGGAGAAAATCCGAAATGTTGTTGAAAATGAAGTGTTTTTTTCGGGGGATCACGCATCACTGGATGAATTGGCAAAAAGAACCAGACTCTCAAGGCATATTGTTTCCCAGGTTATCAATGATTCACTCGGGAAATCCTTTTTTGAATACCTGGCAGAATGCAGGATTGAACGGGCAAAGGCCTTACTAAAAGACCCAAAATATCATAATATCACCATCGATGAGATTTCTTTTATGGTGGGTTATAATTCCAGGTCTGCCTTTAACAGGGTGTTTAAATCTGTAGCTGGAATGACCCCGAATGAATATCGCCGCAATTTAGATTGAATTGTGATCATTGCTGTTACAAAATATCATAACGATAGCATATAACTTCTGTTTCTTCTTGCGCTATTTCATCGGCAGACCTTGCTTCCCGATAAGCCAGCAAGTATTCTTTGCAATATTCATATAAGTTTGATCTGAAATTGTAAAGTGAAACTATATGGATACTAATTTTGAAACATCGATCAATGAGGATAAATGTATTCATTGCAGATTGTGCCTGATTGAATGTCCCTCGAAAACAGGAGTGGATGGAGATATTCGGTCCGACCGTAATTCGATCAAATGTGATGGTTGCCTGCATTGCTATGCTATCTGCCCGGAACATGCTATTGAGATAAAAGGTCTCCCGGAAAGGAATGATCGAACATCAAGTGTGATAACCTACGAGGAGTTACTGAGTTTTCTTAGACAGCGTCGAAGTGTTCGTCGGTATAAACCAAATCC
>CAZOXI010000038.1:0-12890 GCA_964583445.1 uncultured Bacteroidaceae bacterium
CAGCTGCAGGTACAAGTTGAACATTTAACTCTAACTCAAAGCTGTTTTCAGTGGTTACCAGGCCCCAAACCTTACCTCCGGCCAGTGAAGCAAAACCATGTATATAATCCTGCCTGGCAATAATCTTCTCCGCCTGTGACAAGACTTTATCGGTCTCTTCCATCGCAGTACCCGTTGGCATGATCACCTTCACAGTTATCAATCCATCATCCGCTTTAGGGAGAAATTCAGATCCCGCTTTTTCTAAAAATTGAAAGCCGGGAATCAACAGCAACAAAAAAACCAGTAATACCAGCCACCGCAGCCTGAACGACCAGTGCAAGATGGGTTTATAAATATAAATCAGTCCCCTGATAAAAAAATCAGATACCCGTGCAATAAATGAATGTTTTTGCCTGATCGGTTTTCCTTCGGGATAAAAGAGGGCCATCAGCATGGGGGTTACGGTAAGCGAAACCACCATCGACAACAGAATAATAATTGCAACAGTGATCACCAGCTCTCTGAATAACAGAGACGCTAATCCGGGGATCAATAAAAACGGAACAAACAATGACAGGAAGGTCAACGTAGCTGTTACAATAGCACCGCTAATCTGCACCGCCCCTCTTGATATCTGATTGGGGGTGCCCGGTTCTGTTTCCTGTATCCGGGTGATATTTTCCAGCATCACCACACTGTTGTCGAGCACAACTGTCATGGCAACCACCAATCCACCAAGCGTAAAAATATTGATGGAGAAGTCCAGTAAATCCATCAGGAAAAAGGTGCCCAGCAGTGTAACCGGAAGGCTTAGCACCAAAGAAAGTACCCTTTTCCACCCGGAAAGAAAAAATGCGGTAATTAATGTAACCAGCAGCGCAGCCAATAGCATGGCATCGCGCACACCATTTGTGGCGAGCCGAACATACTCGGCCTGGTCGTAAATCATCTCAAGTTTTGTAGCCGGCGGAAGCTCTTCACGCAGAACTTCCAGGCGTTCAGCAATTAAGTCGGAGACAATTACAGCGTTGGCAGCGGCTTGCTTGAAGATAGATATACGTACACCTTCTATTCCGTTGTACTTGGTTCGGATACGTTGCAGGTCATGATGATCTTCAACCTGAGCTACATCTTTTAACAATATCTGACCACCCCCATTCTGCTTGATTAAAATGAGGTTTTCAATATCTTCCAACGATTGGAATTCACCGTACGTACGGATGATATAGTCCCTCGTCCCTGTAACCACGCGGCCGCCGACCATATCGATATTCTCATTTTTCAGGCGATTTTCAATCTCCTGCAAGGTGATGTTGTAGCCCTGCAGTTTCAGGGGATCAATATGGATCCTGATTTCCCGCATCATACCACCCGAAAGAGCCGTTCCGGCTGAACCTTTTACAGAGGCAAATTCTTCCTGAAATTCATTCTCTACCCAAGTTCTAAGTTCGGTCAGACTCTTGTTTTCTGACGATACCAGGATTTCAACAACCGGGAGTTGTGAAGGATCTGCCTTAAAAATTACAGGCTCCAATATACCCCGGGGCAACTCTTTCTTTATAAGTCCCATCTTTGCCAATACATCCTGATATGCCACATCGCGGTCAACACTGTAATCAAAATTGACAAGCAAAGTATACACCCCTTCTTCAGACGTAGATTCGATATAATCAAGGTTATCTACCGTGGCCATTTTGCGCTCGATGACCGTGGCAACCTCATTTTCCATCTGTTCGGGTGTGGCTCCGGGCCAGTATACATAAACCTTTACCATTGGATAGGTAATGTCGGGCAGCATGTTGGTTGGTAACCTAAAAAAGCCGGCGATCCCAACCACCATCAAAACGATCATCAGCATGATGGTTCCGGCAGGTCGCTTTATGGATTGAATTGTAAGTTTCATAGAATTATTTCATTGTGGTACTTAACCGTGGCGATTCAACCAGATAAAACATTATTTGGTCACTTTCACCTTCATATTATCTTTCAACATTTCCTGTCCCTCAACAACAACAACGTCGTTTTCCTCCAATCCTTCAACGATTTCAAGTCTGTTTCCGGAAGAAATACCTGTGTGTACAATTCGTTTCAGGACCATGGTATCTTTGTTTATCACGAAAAGAAAATTTTTATTATCGGGCGATGTAAGTACTGATTGCTCTGGAATTGCAATGGCGTCTTCTTTTACCGAAACCGGTATTTTTATAGAAGCCATCATGCCGGGAAGCAACTTCTTGTTGAAGTTTACGATTCGAATATCGAATTTCACGCTTCGCGTTACCGGATCAACCTGGGGGTATACAAGACTGATTACACCTTGTAGCGAATCGTTGGGATATGCATTCAGAACAACCGGCAATCTTTTACCCTTTTGAATGGCTTCAAAATATTTCTCATTGACTTCTGCTTTAATAACGAGAGAGGACATATCGCTGATGGTGATGATTTTCTCTTTTGCGGCAACCTGGCTTCCTTCATCAAGCCACCGTTGGGTGACCAACCCTGTCATGGGACAGATAACCGGAACCGTCTGGTACATCTCTCTTGCATAATCGAGATTTTTTCTTGCTTCTTCGAGTTCTTTGATCAGGACATTGTATTCTTCCCCGTTCTTATCAACAGCCTTCACTTTCGCCTCTGCAAGTTCAACCTGTAACTGGTTGTTCGAAATGAGCGTCACCCGGTCGTTTGGGTTGATCACAGCAATAATCTTATCCCGCTCTACCATCTGATTCTCCCGCGCCAGTAGCGTTTCAATAATCCCATCGGCAGGTGAAGCAATGTCGGTAAATACGTTTGCCTGGATTGTGCCTGTAATATCGACATACGAAACCAGGGTTGTCTTTTCAGCAGGCGCTGCCCTTACCAATGGAACCTTCTTTTTTGCAGGACCGGTATTTTGATCACCTCCTTCTCCGCAGGAATAAAAAGCCATTAGAACGGCAAGTACAATAATTGTAACAATTCTATAAGCCGGTAATGTAGAGGTTATACGATACTGATTGCTTTTCTCTTTATACATTTTAAAAATATTTAAGGATCATTCTATTTTTTTCTCTTTTTATAAGCTCTTAGCCCACAAAACTAACCAACATGTTGTTCGTATTTTACTTTACAGCGATATTGGGGAATTTCCCGCGTAGTGGTTCTAATTTTCAAATTTTCAAATTTCATCATTTTCAAATTAACATAGCTTCTCACTCCAAAATATCAGCTATTCAAAAAGGAGGTGTGTCATTCCCACTTAAATAATGCAACTTTGCAAGAGCCTGTAAATATGCAATTGTTGATTTTTTATGTGATATGCTTGTTTCCGTTAAAATGGCCTGGGCATCGAGTACGTCAATAATATTCCCTTGTCCACTCTGGTACTTTACAAGGGCATTGTTCAGTGTTTCGCCGGCCAGATCGATAATTTTTTCATTGTTGACTATTTCACTTCTGATATCGCTGATATCATTCAGTGCTAAATCAATTTCCTTTTTAATGTCATGAAAAGCCTGGTTCTTTTCATCGTTCATTTGCTCGATACGGTAATCGCTCTGTACCATTTTGGTTTTAAAGCTGCTGCCGCCCCAATATGGTATAGTATAGCGAATACCAACGCCGATATTGTAGTTAAAGTTATCGCCAAAGGGAATGTAACCGTGTTCCCAGCTACCAATGCCATAAGAATATAGTTCGGGACGGTTTTGAAGCTGGTAGAGCTCTTTCTGTTTGGTTTCGATTGCTATTTTTTGTTCAGAAGAGAGCAAAACAGGATGGTTTTGAAGCGCCGACCAGTAAAGTGAATCATGCGCTAATAAACGATGTTGAGTTTCGCTATAGAGCGCGTCAGTCGAGTTTACCAAAGACAAATCGACATCTTCGCCGAGATAACAAAGCCGTTTAATCTTAATCAATTGGTTTAAATGGGCGTTTTCTGCTTTCTGAAGCGCTTTCTCCACTGTCGAAATCTGCACCTTGATCTTGAGCACATCAACACCGGAGACCTTACCTATATTAAACAGATTTTCGGCATATTGAAGGTGGGATGATAGTTGATCGATTGAATTTTGAAGCACCGAGATTTCGGACCTGGCTTTAAAAGATTCAAAAAAGGCATCAGATACACCCCAGATTATTGTATTTCGAATTTGCCTTCTTACTATATCATTCAGCTGAATTTCATCTTCAACCACCGATTTTTTTACCTTGTTTTCACCCCAATCGTAAATGGTTTGATAGAGGGTAATGTCGGTATACATATCTGTAAGACTTCCGCCCAACAGCCGCTCCTTGTTGGGCAACAAAAATTTCCAGTACGAGAAACTTGCTGATGTGCTGATTACGGGTTGGTAATTGGTTTTCAGGATCTCGATCTCTGCCTGACTGATCAGGGTATTTTGCTCGTTTGCCTGTAAGAGGTAGTTATTTTGCAAGGCGCTCTCGAGGAGTTGGTCTAAAGTAAACCGGGATTCCTTGACCTGAGCATACATAGCACTGCAGAAAACAATAGACAGGGCAAAGAAAAGAAATGCTTTTTTCCTCATTTTTCTACTATTTTACCCCCTTCATTTTCAACACTTCAACCAACTCTTCCTCGGGGAAAAAGCCCTCGTGTCTGAAATATTCCTCCCCGTTTTCGTCAAGAAAAACCTGGGTAGGTATGAGTTGAATGTTATATTTATCTGCCGCAGGTTTTCCTTCGGGGGTCCAGACATCGTGAAAAACCACCTTTACTTGTGATCCGTATTTCTCTTCAATGGATTTCATAATCGGTTGCATCTTTTGGCAGGGGATACACCTTACCGAACCCAGCTCAATAAATGTTACTATGGGCTCTGCTGTCTGTTCTGCTTTCATGGTGGAACTGTTTTGTTGATCGTCTTTTGCGGTTCCCTGGTTACACCCTGAAACAATCAGGGTGAACATTAGAAACATAGAGATCATTGATTTTTGAATGCTAAGTGCTCTCATGGGTATGATTTTTATTTAAAGTATTGTTTTTTATTGCGCGTTTCTGCTGGATACTTATTATTGATTCTCACAGAGAAATACAATCTTCTAACAACAGGTTCCTTTGTTATCCTCAGACGTAGTAGCAGAACAACCACATCCGCAGCCTGTGCTGAAAGCGAGATTGGTCTTCATCGGCAAACCTTGTGCTTTCCACTCAGTAAATCCTCCATCCAGATTTGCCACATGAGGATAGCCCTGTAGCGTCAAAAGATTGGCAACTTTTGAGCTTCTTACTCCTCCGGGACATCCCAGAATGATATTCTGCTCTTTGGATATATAAGACAGTCTGTCAAGAATGACGGACATTGGGTGGTTAAGTATGTTTTCCAAAGGAATGCTTTCAACCTGCAGTTCATCCTGCTCACGCACATCAATTAAAATGGCATTGTTCTTTTCCAACATATCCATGGCCTCGGCCGGACTTATATGCTTCACTCCTTCAATTTGAAATTCCTGTAACGTCGGATTGTCTGTTGTTCTCATCTAGGCTCTGTTTTTTATGTAATCGGCTATTTCTTTTGCTTTTTCAACGGTAAAGGCGGTTTTTCCTTTAACAATGCCGAAATCCGTTGTGTTAATATGTGTAATATTGTCAATACCTTCTTTACCCAATATTATTTCAGCGCAATTTATTGGACAGCCATCCAGTACAACAATTTTCGTTTTATGTGATTTTACGTTATTAATTAAATCCTGATCTCCTACAGCCACTTTGGCGAGGCATATCATATTTGCTTCACCTGATGCTGAAAGCATACGGGCAACTTCATCAGCGAATTTGCCGGTATTGGATGCACCACTGCAGCTTGCGATTTGAAATGTTGTTTGTTCCATATTATTGTTTTTTAGTCATTGTACCTGTAAGTTTACAGGCTTGTTTTAAGGTATTTGTTATTGTTCCGAATTTTAAAATATTTTTATGCCAGTTCTCCAATTTCCGCTCATCGGCATCAGTGTCTATTTCAAGTTTGTAGCTTATCTCTTTCATGGCGGGAGGCTTATCATTCCTTACTCCATGGATCGTTACCCTTGCGCTGCGATAAGGAATCTCAAGAATTTCAGAATAACGCTGAACGTTTTTCAGCAGACAGGCAGCGAGTGATGTCAGGAGTAATTCGGCGGGATTTGGCAGTGCCTGATCCCTGCCTGAAGAAGCATCAAAAACGATCTCTGACTGGTTGGCCCGGGCATTGGCTTCTCCGCCGCTATTAACAGTAGCCGTTATTTCGTATTCAAGCATATTTAATTTTGTCTTTTTTGAAATGGATCTGACTGACTTATTTTCTCTGCTTCTTTTCGTTTCAGCATGGCCAGTGCGTTTTTTCCTCTTGAATTAGGGATCGCTTTCTGGTTAAGAAATTTTACCGCTTCAGCAATTGCAAAGAATTCTGAAAATGGAAATCCAAGAACGGTTTCACCGGCATCGATATCTGTAGCATCACGGCAGCCGTAACACCCCATACTCATGTTGAATTTTTGCTGTACATACGGGATGGTAGTTGCATCCACGCACGTTGCCTGCAATATGGCTGTACTGCTATCTACACGCTGGCCTCCTTTCACATTAAGATTGGCCAGGGCAAGCCACATCAGCTTTTCGGTCTCATCTTCAGTTACCACGATATCCGGCTCCATACTGGCTGTTTCAAGAGGAAACAGGTACAATGCCTTCAGTTTACCCTGGGGCAGAAGGGTCATTCCCTCAAACATTGCTCTACCCGCAGCTTCTTCCTTAACAATTCCAAAGCCAACCAATCCCTTTCCTGTTTTCAGGCCTTCGGGCAAAGGTTTAAACCCAAATGCAGCAGCAGCAGCAGGACAGGCAATGCCTTCCGCATCCAGCAGCACATGTGAACCGTGTCGTGCTTTCATCAAGGCCTGGCAATACCGGTGTCCGGTAAGCTTGCTTACTCCGGTGCGTATCTCATCTTCAGAAAAGAGAAATTTTACGCCTGTAAGCGAACTGTTTAACTTGAGAATTTGCTTGATTTGCAGTGCAATATCGTTTAGTAACAACATGGGGAATATTTAAATTTTTTACATTAATTGTTTTTTGAAATAATGAGATAATGCTGAAAGTTTTTTATTCGAAGAGCCCGTAAAACATTGTTTTGGCTCTTTCCCAATTTTTTTGGTTAATGCAGTACTTAATGTAAGGAAGCTCCATGTGATTTTGAATCAGCCCAACATGTTTTAATTCTTTGAAATGCTGGGAAAGCGTAGATGGACTCACCTGGAGTTCTTCAGCAAGATCACCGCTGTAGCAGCAGGCATTCATGTTAGAAAGTTTCATTAATATATACATGCGCACCGGATGACTCATGGCTTTGGCAAATGCAGACAATTGGACAATGTCGTCATCAATTTCCTTTTTTTCTTTAATTTTCTCCATGGGTAAATGCATTATTTCATTATTTCACAAAATTACGAAATGATTTTTAGAAACGCACATAATTTTTCAATTCTTTAATTGCTTCGTAAAAGGAAAGTATTTGTTTTGTATCCTTTGACACAGGAATAGCATTCAACCATGCCTGGTTACTTTCAACCGATCATCTAAAGGCAATTTGATAAAGTCTTTGATTTCAACCTTGCCAAACGCTTTATAAAGCGGGTTTAGAATGATATTATATTCCAGGCCAACAATGGATGATGGTACCTTCAGGGCAAAGAAATTGTTCTGTTTTGCCAGGTTTGTAAAAACCTTCGTGGTACTGGATGAATAGGGTTATTGAAGCCATTTTTCAGGAAGTTCATTCAACACTTCAATTTAACTAATCACCAGGATATCCAACTGTTTGTGCCAAAATTACATGCTGATCGGGCCGTAATTTTAATACCTCCTTTGCTTTTGTTTTGTCGATCTGTCCTCTTACGATGGTTGCCAGTCCTTCTGAAGCACAGTAGAGATAAACGTTTTGTGAAATATAACCCACGTCTGTGGCTGAATAAAATTTTCTGAACGCATCATCAGCATTTGTCATCCGCTCGAAATCGGCCACAAAAACCAAATTAACCGGTGCATCTTTCACGAAATCCTGTTTTCCGGCATACTCGCGCAAATCCTCTTTCCCCATTTTAAGCATTGTATGGTCCTCAGCATTGTATAAATACCATCCATCTGGCTTAATGATATAAATATCAAATTCATGATAGGTCCGGGCTGAAGGCACGGTCCTGTAACCGTTTGGACGATTGATCCCATACGCAGCCCACAGCAGATTTGACAACTGCTGATCTGTTAAATCTTTGTTACTGTATGAACGTTGCGACTGCCTGTTCTGCATTGCTTCCATGAGTGACATACCTCCGGATTTTTGAACAGCGGGCAATTGAATCGTTTCAATAACCTGGGCATTAGCAGGCTCTAAACCCAAAAAGAGTAAAAAACCTAAAAGTAAAGTGATTGTTTTCTTTTTCATAATCAGTTCAATTTTTAATGTTAATACTTGTCTGACTTACACTTAACCCATATTATAGTATGATAAGATTCTGTTACGGCTTCGGTGTGCAACATTTGAAATTATATTGGGAGATATTATAGGTTTTTGCAAGAAAATTCAATGTCTTGCGATCGAGGGTTTCGATATTTTTACCGTTCCTGACAAGGTTTATATGCTTTATATCAGTAGTATACATTCTTTTTATATTTCCTTAAAGTTACAAAATAACAATAAATCAGCAATCCACAATGTAACTGCTCGGGGTCGACGCATTTAAATTCGAAGATTTTTTAGCAAAAACTGATTATCCCAGGCAGCCACCAACCTTCTATTTTTAATGCTTATGTTTTGGGAACCCTCTGACTTCCCTGGGGTGGACTATTGGTTTTTTTTTGTATTTTTCAAACAATTATTTAGGGTTTTTATCTGTGTTTTGTGTTAACTGTTTAATTATTAAATAATTATTCGGTTTATTTCGCTGCTTGAATTAAAATGCACCAAACACACTTCAAAACTTTCAAACCATGAAATTGAAAAGAAGGGACTTTTTAAAAACTGCCTCTTTACTTGGGGTGGGCGCTTTTACATTCAATCCGGCCATTCATGCTTTTACTCCCATTTCAGGTGACGGTCCGCAACTGATCGATGGAGCGTGGATCCCAACAACTTGTCAGGGTTGCACAACCTGGTGTCCCGTTGAAGTATATGTTCAGGATAGCAGGGCGGTAAAAGTCCGGGGTAATCAACACTCCAAAGTTAATATGGGATTCTGCTGTCCGCGGGGGCATATGATTCCTCAATTAATGTACGATCCCGACAGGGTAAAAGTGCCGATGAAACGAATGAATCCTCTCAAGGGTAAAGGTATTGATCCCCAATTTGTGCCCATCTCCTGGGATGAAGCTATGGATACCATTGCCGAAAAGATGATTGAGCTAAGAAACAACAACGAAACACACAAATTTGCCTTGTTTCGGGGACGATATTCAGCGGCCAATGAAATTCTATACAGCTCCTTTCCAAAAATTTTTGGATCGCCCAACAACATTTCACATAGTTCAATCTGTGCCGAGGCTGAAAAAGCAGGTGCGTACTGGACAGAAGCGTATTGGGGCTACCGTGATTATGATCTTGTAAATACCAAATATTTAGTGTTGTGGGGTGTTGATCCATTCAGATCGAACCGTCAGGTACCGGGTACTATCAAACACTGGCCCAGGATCAAGGAAAATGCAACCGTAGTAACCATTGATCCTTTCTTTACGGGTTCAGCCGCAAAATCCGACATTTGGCTTGCAGTAAAGCCCGGTGAAGACGGTGCTCTTGCCAGTGCAATGGCTCACCACATATTGGTGAATGGATCATGGTTTAAAGAGTTTGTAGGTGATTTCAACGGAACAGGAGTGTCTTCCTTTGAGGCAAATATTCCGGTTGATGAGAATGATTTTACTGAAATAGAATCAAGTGGCCTGGTGAAATGGTGGAATATTGAACTCAAGGATAAAACCCCTGAATGGGCAGCTTCAGTAACCGACATCCCTGCTTCAAAAATCAGAGAGATCGCAGAAGGAATGGCAGCACAGGCTCCACATGTCTCTGTCTGGTACGGCCCTGGTCCTGTGATGAATCCGCGTGGTACCTATACTGCGATGGCTATTCACGCACTCAACGGACTACTTGGATCGGTGGATAATATTGGCGGAGCTATCAGAAGCGGCTCAGCCTCCTCGGCAAGCACTCCCGGGGTCAATGATTTTCTTGATGAAATTGCAAATACCGGCAATTCATTCCCCAAGATTGATCAAAGAGGAACCCTCAAAATGCCTGCAATGAAAGCGGCATCCGGCAAGGGTGTTGTTACCAACAACGTTCCCAATGCTATGCTTGCTGCTGATCCTTATGACCTGAAAATGGCCATCGGTTATTGGTGTAATTTTACATTCTCCGGAACAGAACCACAGCGTTGGTATAATGCCATGTCGCAGCTTCCATTTTTTGTTCACATTACAACCAATGCTTCGGAGATGACCCAGTTCGCAGACATCGTTCTTCCTGCAGCATTTCATGCAACGGAAAAGCTTGCATTTGTTAAAACAAGTGGAAACCTGTACGGAGAGGTCTCTGTTCAGCAACCTTTAGCAACGCCCCTTTTTGATGTAAAAGCCGACGAGACAGAGCTACCCTTTTTGATTGCTAAAAAACTGGATGAGAAAGGTTTTTCCAACTTGTACAATTACTATACGACAAGATTTGCTGACCCGGAGACAGGAAACACCCCGAACAACGAATCGGAGTTCGCTGAAATAGTTACTAAAATGTATACAAAACCATCCTACGACCAACTGGTTGGTGGATGGGAGGAGTTTTTAGAAAAAGGCGTGGTATCGAAGGGCCCACATGTATTCAAAACACGATGGGGAGGCAACTTCGGAACGGCCACGGGAAAATTTGAATTCTATAGCGAAACCCTGAAGGCTGCCCTGGAAGCTCATGCTCAAAAGCACAGTACAGACGTCGATACGGTGCTTTCAGCATGCAATTATGAAGCATCGGGAGAGTTGGCATTTGTACCCCACTACGAGGCGCCTAAGCGATGGGGTGAGAGAGAATCTTATCCATTTGATTTTGTAGACGTTAAATCGCGGTTTGCCCGCGAAGGGCGCAGTGGAAATATTCCCTGGAACTACCAGTTCAAAGTGCTCGACCCCGGAGATCATAATTGGGAGGACTGTATCAAAATGAACCCCTCAGATGCTGCGATGGTTGGTATCACAGATGGAGATGCAGTATTGGTTACATCGGTAACCGGCAGTATGCAAACCAAGGCCCGGCTCTGGGAGGGCATTCAACCCGGAACCGTTGCAAAAACTTTTGGCGGGGGCCATTGGGCATATGGTAGATTTGCCAGCAATTATGGAAGCCTTGAGGAAAAAGGAGGGAACAGCAATGAGGTGTTGCCTGATGATTATGACCGGCTATCTGGTTCGACAGCAAGAAACGGTGGCTTTGCCGGAGTGAAGATTGAAAAAGCTTAAACAAAAACTTTGAAATAGCATTATTATGGCAAAATTTGGAATGGCAATAGACCTTAAAAAATGCGTCGGCTGTGGAGCCTGCGCCATTGCCTGTAAAGCTGAAAACAATACCGATTTTCAAAATGCCACAGAAAAATTCAACTGGGCCGATTTTTTTGTAAAAACAGAAGGAACATTCGCGGGCGGAAATTTAAAATATACCGCTTATCCCGTTCTTTGTAACCATTGCTCGGATGCACCATGTGTAAAATATTGCCCGGTAACCCCCACGGCAATGTATAAAACAGAGGATGGTATTACAATGCACAATGATGACCGTTGTATTGGTTGCCAGTTTTGTCAGCAAGTTTGTCCATACAGTTCAATAGAGGTCCTTTCCAGTGGAGAGCAATATTCGATTATCTCTTACAACAAAGAGGATGAAAACGTGCATGCATTCTGGAATGAAACATCTGCTGTTATCTCCGGGGGAACTGCCAGTCCGGCAGAGACAGCAAACCGGTCAGGAACGTTTCCTCCGTTTAAAAACGAATACACCCATCCTGATTACCAGTCTGTAAGACCATCAAATGTGACCGAAAAATGCATTTTTTGTGACCACCGGGTGAAAAATGGTCTTGATCCATCCTGTGTGGTATCCTGTCCGGCCGGGGCAAGGGTTTTTGGTGATCTTGACGATGATTCCAGCATAATAAACCAGGTGATTTCTGCTGGTTATAAGCATTTTAAAAATAACCTTGGTGATTTTCTTGGAGAAGAGGAACAGGGCACGCAACCCAATGTTTTTTATGTTGGTGAATTCGGACCTGTGGGAATACGGGAAACCATCGCTCCAACCAGGGTTGAAAAACTGAAGGTCTATCCAAACCCTGCCAGAGAATCCACAACTGTTGATTTTAAACTAAGCTCCAAATCATCTGTCAGTCTTGCCCTTTATGATATTACTGGAAAAAATGTGCAACAGGTAATGCACAAACAAGAAAAAACGTTTGGAAAACATTCGCTTCAAATAGATTTAAGCGGGCTGAATACCGGAACATATATCATTGTTTTACAATTGGCTGATCGTAAGATGAATGCAAATTTAATTGTAACGGGCTAATGGGGGAAAATCTGAATCTGGCCGGTTGGATAGATACAGGGAAACACCGTGCAACTGCTTATCAACTACTTTCCTTCCTGTTTTGTCAGCCGGAAAAGGACTTAATGCAAAGTAAACCGATCTTTGATTCTCTTGAAATTAGTCTTTCAAAAATTCATTCTTTGTTTAAAAATGAGGCAACTGCCTTGTACCTGTCGATGCAAAATTATTCATACGACAAAATTCTTATTGCCTATTCACATCTTTTTCTCGGTCCCTTTAAAACCCCTGCTCCCCCATACAGCTCTGTCTACTTGGGGAAGCATAAAACTTTGTTTGGAGAAGAGA